>NZ_VFUV01000027.1:0-48395 GCF_006441315.1 Mesorhizobium sp. B2-4-19
AACGTGTCGCTGGCGGCGCGGTCGATGAAGCGCCGCGCCCTTGGCCTCGCAGTGAACGATCCGCTCGCGGGGACGGCATTGGCGCCTTCGGCAGGAAGGACGAGGCGACGATGAACACGCCCTATTACCTGATAGACGAGTCAGCGAACTGGTACTTTTCTTGTCCGTCATCTCTGACCTCCTCTGTTCGCGGAAACCGGGAAACTCCCAGAACATCCGACCTCGGCTGCTTTTGCTCTCTTGCTTCTTTTATGACGCCGCAGGGCGGCTCCTGTCGCCACGCTGCACAAGTTAGGACGAAATTCTGGACTTCGGACGTGCTAGTTTTGCCATTATTGATGCGAGATCGTCATGAATGGTTTGTGGCCTGAGGCTCTGAACTGGCTTTGTCGCAAATCTGAAAACGGCTAACGATTGTTGACCGTGGGGCGTCGTCACGCTGCGGATTCGAACTGTTCAGCAATTGGATGGTAGGCGTAACTCTCCTGCCGCTTGCGCATCATGTGGATCATCTCGATGCCGGATACGGTTATCCCGGCACAAGTCATAGACTTGATGCCGAGCATGGATTGGATCCGGCGCCTTTGTGACCACGGACGTCACGCGTAACCGGCTTGCCGGCAACTCGCTGACTGAGGCGGTGGTTGCCAAATCGATGGCGGACAGCATGACTGAGGCAGTCGTCCGACGCAGGCGCAGCCTGTCATCCCGAGCATGCGGCCTGATCCGACACCATGGACTCCTGTGCTCCCCGTCTTGGATGCGCCCAGAGAGTTAACCCCTTCGAAGCGCTGTTGGTGTGCCACCTTCATGTTGCCGATATACGCGGCTGAAATGCCCAGCATTTGGAAAACCACACCTGTACGCGATTTCGCCGATTTGTAGGTCGCTAGTTCCCAATAGCGTTTTCGCGTACTGCAGACGCAGCGCCAGATAGGCGGCCATAGGGCTGGTTTCTATTTCTGTGGCAAACAATCGCTCAAGCTGGCGGCGTGAGATGCCAAGCTTGCTCGCTACGTCAGTCACTGTGATTTTTTCTTGCAGATTGCTCTCCATCAGAAGCAATGCACGCCTGATGTGGCGGCTTTTCGCTTTGGGAAACAATTCTCCGTTAGGCTGCACGTCGCGGCCGGTTCTAATTCTGTCGAGAACCAAAATTTTTGAAGCTTTCTCCGCAGCTTTGTTGTCAACATGCTTGGACACAAAGTAACTCGCCAAATCGGCTGCTCCGGCACCTCCGGCGCAGGTGGCCCTATTTCCATCGATTGAAAACAACGTGTCAGCGTGCGCACGAACGTCCGGGAACGCATCTCGAAATTGCTTGATGTGAAACCAGCTTACACAGGCCCGATAGTTGTCGAGCAGACCATAGTGGGCCAGCACGAAACTGCCCGTGCATAAGGCCGTAAGAGGCACATCGCATTCTGCCGCACGCCGCAGAAAGTCCTGTTTTTCCTCACTGAGGTACTGGGTGCCATTGAGCAGCCCACCGACAACAACGATATTGTCATAATCCTGCGGATCAGTGATTTGTTTCGTGGGCAGCAACTCCACACCGGAACTTGAGCGGATGGGAAGACCTCGCTCACCGATAATCTGCCAGTCAAATCGCCCCCGCCGACTACGATCACCGTCATCACCCGCAAGGCGCAGCGTATCGATGAAAAGCGACATTGGAGACAGTGTAAAATTTCGGGCAAGTAGGAATCCGAACCGCAATGTCAGCCGCCCTATTCCCCCGGCAGAATATGGCTCGCTTCAGCGCGCCACGACATCCAGATTCTGGCGCCCGGCACCAAGTTGAGCCGCTCCAGTTCGTCATGGCTCTTCTGCGCCTTGAGTTCCAGCCCGTCGGCGCTTTCGAGGTGGATGACGGCAGTAGCGCCGACGAATTCTTCGCCGACCACCGAAGCTTGCATGCCGTTGACGTCGCCGGCAGGCTTCTCGTTGGTCAGCTGTACGCGGTCACCGGACACGACGAAAGTCGCTTTGTCGCCCTTGACCAGCGCCTTGGCCGGATTTCGGGCAACGCCGAAATCGCCTGAAGGCGTTGCGATCCTGATGAGGTCGCCGTCTGTCGCCGAAACCTTGCCGGCGAACACATTCGAGGAGCCAAGAAACTCGGCGACGAACTTTGTCCGCGGCGCGCGATAGATCTCCTGCGGGTTGCCGATCTGCTCGATGCGGCCGCGGCTCATGATGACGACGCGGTCGGCCATCGAAAAGGCCTCCGACTGGCTGTGCGTGACATAGACGAAGGTGATGCCGAGTTCCTTTTGCAGATTGGACAACACAGTCTGCATGCGCACCTTGAGATGCGCGTCGAGCGCCGACAATGGCTCGTCGAGAAGCAGGATTTCCGGCTCCGTCACCAGCGAGCGGGCCAGAGCCACGCGCTGGCGTTGGCCGCCGGAAAGATGGGCGACGTTGCGGTCGGCGAATTCGGTGATCTGCATGCGTTCGAGCCATTTGTCGACGCGCTGCCTGCGCTCGACTTTTTCAACGCCTCGCATGCGCAGGCTGAACTCGACATTCTCGCGCACCGTAAGGAACGGGAATAACGCCAGACTCTGCCACACCATCGGCGTATCGCGCCGCCAGGTCGGCAGATCGTTGATGCGCGCACCGGCAAGGCGTATGTCGCCTTCGGTCGGCGCCTCAAGGCCCGCCAGCATACGGAGTGTGGTTGTCTTGCCGCAGCCGCTCGAGCCCATGATGGCGAGAAATTCGCCCTTGCGAATCTCAAGATCCAGGCGCTCCACTGCAACAAAGTTTCCGAAACTTTTGACGACGCCGTCGAAGACGACGAGGGCTTCATCGGTCATGGGACCAACTCCGGCGCGTTGCTGCCGGCCTGCGGCGCGGCGCTGCGTTTCATGAGAAGAATCTGGGCGAGGATCACCAGCGTCATCGAAGCCAGGAAAACGAACGTGCCGATGACATTGATGCGCGGGCTGACCTGTCCCTGCAGGAAGCCGAGCACCTTGACCGGCAGCGTTTCGTGCAGGCCCGACACGAACCACGACACCGCGAATTCATCGAACGATACCGCCATGGTGATGAACAGCGCGGCGAAGATGGCGGGCCGGCAGAACGGCACGATGACATGCCGCATCGCCATCCATTCGGACGCACCGAGGTTCCAGGCGGCGGCTTCAAGCGATGGGTCCATCTGCGACAGGCGAAGCCGGCAGATCGCCATGGCGAACGGAGCGCACATCACCACATGGGCGATGATGACGGAATGAACCTCGCCGGACAGGCCGACATTGGACAGGAAGGCCAGCATCGCCAGGCCGAGGATGACAACCGGGATGGTCGGCGGCAACAGCGCCAGCGCCACGTAGAACGGCTTGCCGAAGAATTTATAGCGGAAGTCGGTGTAGGCGGCGCCAAAGCCAAGTGCCGTGGCCACGACCGAGACGACGACGCCGACCATCAACGTGTTGCGCAAGCCCTCCCAGACCAGCGGATCGGCATAGACGGTCTCGTACCAGATGGTCGAGAAACCGCCCAGCGGCAAGGACGGAAAACGGTCGATATTCAAGGAGAAGACGAAGCTCGCGGCGATCGGCGCGAAGATGAAGGCAAAGGAAAGCACGATGTAGAGCTTGAGCGCCCAGTCGATCAGCGGGTTGCGGTTGAAGTCGCTCATCGCCCGCGCTCCCTGTAAGCGTAGCTCACCGCCGCGAACGCCACCGCGAGCAGCGTTGCGATCATGGTCAGCGCGATGACTGCCGCGCGGGGCCATTGCTGGCCCGACTTGGTGGTATCGGTGATCAGGATGGAAAGCGTTGGTGGGTCGCCGCCGCCGAGATAGAGCGGGCTGACGAAATCGCCGAAAGTGAGGATGAAGCAGAACAGCGCCGCGATCACCAGTCCAACCTTGGCCGCCGGCACCACTACCTCGAACACGGTGCGCAGGCGTCCGCAACGAAGATTGTGCGCGGCCTCGATCAGCGTGCGGTCGACGAACATCAGGCTGAACAATTGCAGCAGCACGACCAGCGGAAAGCTCAGCGTCAGGTAGCCGATCATCGTGCCGAAGACCGAATTCAGCATGCCGAGCGGCCCGAGACCCGCCTTTGCCAGCAGCGCATTGATGATGCCGTTATCGGACAGGAAAATCTGCCACGAATAGACGCGCACGAGATAGCTGGTGAAGAACGGTATGACCATCAGGAAGATTGCCCAGCGCCGCGCCGTCTCCGACAGCTTGAAGGCGATGCCGTAGGCGCAGGGCAAGGCCAGCGCGCTGGTGACGATCGCGGCCGCCGTCGACAGGACCAGGGTCCGGAAATAGGCCTCCCAGAACACGCCGCGGCCAAGCATCCTGATCCAGTTGTCCGGATTGAAATCCGGCTCCATACGGAAATTCCGGACCGTCCAGAAGCTCAGCGCGATCAAGAAGACCAGCGGCGCCAGGAAGAACATCACCTGCCAGATCAACATCGGCAGCGAGAATGTCAGTCCGTAAAGGGTGATCGATTTCCGCATCGATGCAGGTCCTGCCCGTTGAAGCACGGCTCATCCGTCTGAACGACGCACGACGACGTTTCAGGAAATGCCGGACGGGCCCGAACGCCCGCCCGGCGGTTTATGACCGTTACGATCCCTTGTATTCGGACCAGAAGTCGTTCCAATCTTCAAGGCTCTGCTGAACCGGCAGTTGGCGATATTTGATGCGCCCGTCGCGGATCATGTCCATGACATTGCTCTGGTTGAGCAGCATGCCCTGCCGCTTGGCCTCAGCCGGCGTCTCGGTGGCCAGGAGTTCCCAGCCCTTCTTGTTCGGGATAAGGCAGGGATAGGCGACCATGTTGGCCGACTTAACCTGGCCCTTGGCGGAAGTGATGTATTGGATCCACTTCTTCGCCAGATCGGCCTTCTTCGAGCCCTTGCCGATCGAGAAGGATTCCGTGAACTGCAGGCCGCCCTCTTCCGGAATGACTGTGCGTACTTTGGCGCCGCCCTTTTCCAGCGCCCCGGTGATCCAGTCGCCGATGCCCGCCATGGCCAGCATCTGACCGTTTTGAAGCGACGAGAAGGTGCCGCCATAGTCAAAGAAGCCGCCGATCTGCGGACGCAGCGATTTCGTTTTTTCCTGTAGCTTGCTCCAGGCCGCGTCGTTGATGTCATAAGGCGAGGCGTTGCCATTGAGCAGGCTCATCTGGCCCAGATTGGGCAGATGCCAATCGAAATGCCCAACCTTGCCCTTCAGCTTCTCGGCCCAGTAGACATTATAGGTCGAGGCCTCCTTCTCGGTGATCGCCTCGGTGTTGTAGGCAACACCGAGGAAGCCGAAACGGGTGATGACCGAATAGAGATCGTTGCCCTGCCAATGCCCTGGAAAATGCTGGAATTCGGGGAAGAATTCGTCGAACGGATAGTCGGCCGGGTCGAGCTTCTCGATATAACCGGCGGCGTTGAGCTGCTGCACATACTCGGCATCAGACAGGATGACGTCGAAGGTTCCGGGAGGCGATTGCGCGATCAGCCCGAGCATGTTGTCGCCGCCGGTGTAGTATTTCGGCTTGAACTTGACGTTGTTGGCGGCCTCGAACTCGGCGACCACGTCGGGCTCGGCATGTCCATACCAGGCGAGCATATTGAGTTCGACCGGATCGGCAAAAGCCAGCCGGCTTACGAATGGCATTGCCAGAACGCCGCCACTCAGAACAGTTGCACCCTTCAGAAAGTCGCGGCGCGTGCTGCCGTTGAACAAGCTTTTTTTGATTGTCATGGTTGTTCCCCTTGGCTTGTAGTTCCAGCGAGCCTACGAAGGGGTCAACTATTTGAAAAATTAATTCTCATAATAAATGCATTTGCGCCCTTTATTGGCGGTCCAGTTCGATCGGCCGGCGCACCGGGTCGCCGGAGACGCCGGCTTCATCCAGGCGCGCGACGATGTGATTGACCAGCCTGATTCCCGCATCGGACAGGCGGGGGTGCTTGTAGAACAAGCCGACCCGGATTTCCGCAAGCGCTGGAAACCCGTCACTTTCGTCGAGAACGCGCATGCCGGGCAGCATTGTGTAACGCGTGAGCGCGCTGACGCCAAGGCCATTGACCACGGCATTCTGCAAACCCGCGATGCCGGAGCCGGTATAGGACACCCGCCAGCGAATTTGCGCGGCATCCAGGGACTGGATCATCCGCGCCCGATAGGCGCAGCCTTCCGGGTGCGCGGCCAGCGGCACTCCGGTTCCCAGGTCAAAGCGAGCAGCTTCGGCGGCAGCCCAGACCGGCCGCTCGATCCACGAACGGGACAGATACTGCGAACGCTCATTGTTGACCATCGCCACCGCCAGGTCGAGTTCGTCGGCGCGCAGCCGATCGAGAATGTCGGCGCTCCAGCCGCAGTGGATTTCCAGCGAAATGCCCGGATGCTGGCTGGTGTATTCGGTGATGACGCCCTGCAGGAACGCGACCGCATAGTCATTCGGCAGGCCGATCCGCAACACGCCGGCTATCTTCGACCGATTGAAATAGGATGCAGCCTCGTCGTTGAGCCGCAGCATCTCGCGAGCGTAACTCAACAATACCTCCCCTTCGCTGGTCAGGAGCAGCGTCCGTCCGACCTGTTTGATGAGCGCCGAGCCGACCAGTTCCTCGAGCCGGCGGATCTGCAGCGAGATGGCCGGCTGGGTGCGCCCCAGCGCATCGCCAGCTTTGGTGTAGGCACCAAGATCGATGACCGAAACAAAGGTCCGCAGCAGGTCGGTCTGAAAATTAACGATGTTGCGCATGGATTTCGATTTCTCATACATGGATCATGAATATAAATTTTTCATATCATGATTGTCGCCACTAATCATCAACCCAACAGCTGAAGTTGGGAGACCATCATGCCGGATGCCACCGTTTTTGCCGCCGAACTGCCTTGGCCGGACTACGACGCGAAGGTTCGGGACGGCGCCGTGCCTATCCTGCTGCCGGTCGGTTCGATGGAACAGCATGGCCACCACATGCCAATGCACGTCGACGTGCTGCTACCGGTCGAGTTCTCCCGCCGCGTCGCCGGCGAGATCGGCGCACTTGTCGCGCCGCCCTTCACCTATGGCTACAAGTCGCATCAAAAATCGGGCGGCGGCAATCACCTGCCCGGCACGACCAGTCTGGATGGCGCGACGCTGGTCGCGGCGCTGCGCGATGTCATCAAGGAATTCGCCCGCCACGGCGTGCGCGATATCTGCTTGATGAACGGCCATTTCGAGAACTCGTGGTTCATCGTCGAAGGGATCGATCTGGCGCTGCGCGAACTGCGCTGGGGCGGCATTGGTGACATGAAGATCGTGGTGCTGTCCTATTGGGATTTCGTCGACAAGGCGACGATCGCGCGTCTCTATCCGGGTGGCTTTACGGGGTGGGACCTGGAGCACGGCGGCGTACTCGAAACGTCGCTGATGTTAGCACTGTACCCGAACCTTGTTCATATCGAGCGCGCCGTCGATCATGAGCCGGCCAGCTTTCCGCCGTATGATGTGTACCCGCCCAAGCCTGAATGGACACCGACGAGCGGTACATTGTCGTCCCCCAGGGAGGCGTCGAAGGAGAAGGGCGACATTCTGCTGGATGTTTGCGTGAGCGGCATCGTCAAAGCCCTGAATGTCGAGTTTCCGCGCTGAACCTTGGGCTTCCGCTTGAGTTCCAATGCGCCTTTGGGCAGCGCGCGAAGGCCACGCCAGTCAAGCGAATCTTGATCGACACGCGTCGTCAGTATGGAAACGGCCAGTTCGGTGGCGCCTGCCCTCTCACGGTGTCGGCATTTTCGTCGGGGCAATCATTGCGTTCCACGAGCGTGTCGACCGTGAACACTCTTATCAGCAAAATGAAGAATTCGTGGGCGAAGCCATAAACAGGCGACGCCGCGTAGGGGTTGGGCGGGTTTGTCCGGCCCTCGCCTCGCGGATGCCAATCGTGAGGAATGTAAAGCACTCCCGTCAGTTCCTGACGATGTTATGGTCGGGGCCAAAGGGGAAGCCGGTGATGTTTTCCGCGCTGTCCTCCTTCACGATCAGGATATCGTGCTCGCGATAGCCGCCCGCACCCGGCATGCCTTGCGGCAACATCACCATCGGCTCCATGGACACGACCATGCCGGGCTCCAGCACCGTCTCGATGTCCTCGCGCAGTTCCACACCCGCCTCGCGACCATAATAATGGCAGAGCACACCGAAGGAATGGCCGTAGCCGAAGGAGCGGTACTTCAGCAGATCCCATTCCCGGTACATGTCGTTGAGTTCGATCGCGATGTCCTTGCAGCGCGCGCCCGGCTTGATCAGTTCGAGGCCTCGGCGGTGGACAGCGACGTTCTTCTGCCAGATGTCGAGGCTGGCGTCGTCGACATGGTCACAGAACAATGTGCGTTCGAGCGCGGTGTAATAGCCAAAAATCATCGGGAAGGTATTGAGCGACAGGATATCGCCGGATTTGACGAGACGGTTGGTGACCGGATTGTGGGCACCATCGGTGTTGATGCCGGACTGGAACCACGTCCAGGTGTCCATAAGCTCGACATAGGGGTGCGACTTCGCGATCTCGCGGATCATGGCGTTGGTCGTTGCGATGGCGACTTCGTGCTCGGGCACGCCGGCCTTCACGGCTGCCACACAGGCGGCGCCGCCGATATCGCAGACGCGTGCGCCCTCGCGGATCAAGCCCTGCTCCTCAAGCGACTTGATCGAACGCATCCACATGGACGGCTGGGCGACATCAACGAACTCGACGCCCGGGAGCGCCTCCTCAAGCTGGCGGCGGAAATCAAGGTTCACATGGTCGAACTCGATCCCGATGCGCCTTGAACTGGCGGTGAGTTGGCGCACCGCGCGATAGAAATTGTCGCGGCGCCAGTCCGTGTAGGTGACGTTGTCGCCAAAACTGCGACGATAGGGCTGGCCGCCATCGATGCCGGCGGAAATCGTCGTGGCTTTGTCGTGGTCAACGACCATGCCGTATTTGCGGCCGAAGTAGCAGTAGAGCCAGCCGGAATAATAGTTGATGCAGTGATAGGAGGTGAACAGCACCGCATCCACGTCGTTGTCCGCCATCCAGCGGCGAACGTCGGCCTGACGGCGATTCATCTCGGTGTCCGAGAACGGCGAGTACTCCTTCTCGCCATTGTGCCACGCCATCACGTGCAACATGTCGTCGGTCATCGGGAGCTTCCTGCAATGATAATGCGAGGAGGCTACGATTGGCGCGCGCATCAGGACAATTTATTCACCTGATATGTGCATTTCCAGAAGTTATGGAAGTCCCCAATGTCCCCGCAGCGCGGCCGACCGATTAGCAACCCTAATCGGATGATATCGACTTCTAATTTCCAGTGGCCCGGCCGAATTTTTATAGTCCGCTCCAACCTGAAACCGACCTGGATGCGGAGGAAAGAATGAACGTCTACGCCAAGGGCATGCCCAACGAGTTGTTGCGCCTGCAGAAGATGCACAATGGCGAGAAGGCCGTCGCCACCTTCAGCGCCGCCGAGATGACGCGCCGTCAAGACGGGCTGCGCAGCATTCTGGCTGAACTGAAGCTCGACGCAGCCGTGCTCACTTCCTACCACAACATCTGTTATTTCTCGGACTTCATGTTCTGCTACTTCGGCCGCCGCTATGCCTTCGTGGTCACGGCCGAGAAAGCGGTGTCGGTTTCGGCGGGCATCGATGCCGGCCAGCCATGGCGCCGTACCTTCGGCGACAACATCACCTACACCGACTGGCAGCGCGACAATTACTTCCATGCCCTGCAGCAGGCGCTGCCCGGCGTGAAGCGTATCGGCATCGAGTTCGATCACGTCAACCTCGAATTCAGGAAGCTCCTGCAGGATGCCTTCCCGAACGTCGAGTTCGTCGATGTCGGCGCGCCGACCATGTGGCTGCGTACGATCAAGTCGGCCGAGGAGATCGTGCTGATCAAGGAAGGCGCGCGCACCGCCGATATCGGTGGCGAGGCCATTCGCAACGCGATCCGCGAGAACGTTCCTGAATACGAGGTGGCGCTGGCCGGCACGCAGACCATGGTCCGGCATATCGCCAAGACCTTTCCGCATGCCGAGCTGATGGACACCTGGGTCTGGTTCCAGTCAGGAATCAACACCGACGGCGCGCACAACCCGGTGACATCGCGCAAGGTTCAGAAAGGCGACATCCTCTCGCTCAATTGCTTCCCGATGATTTCGGGCTACTACACCGCGCTCGAGCGCACGCTGTTCCTCGATCATGCCAGCGACGAGCACCTGCGAATCTGGGAGATCAACTGCGACGTCCATCGTCGCGGGCTGGAGCTTTTGAAGCCGGGCGCACGGTGCGGCGACGTGGCGACGGAGCTGAACGAAATCTACCGCAGTCACAATCTGCTCGGCTACCGCTCGTTCGGCTACGGCCACTCCTTCGGCGTGCTGTCGCACTACTACGGTCGCGAAGCTGGCGTCGAACTGCGTGAGGACATCAACACCGTGCTGCAGCCGGGCATGGTCGTTTCCATGGAGCCGATGCTGACCATTCCGGAAGGCCTGGCGGGTGCCGGCGGCTATCGCGAACACGATATTCTCGTGATGACCGAGGACGGCGCGGAAAACATCACCAAGTTCCCGTTCGGCCCGGAGCACAACATCGTCAAGGCGTGACCGCTGACCACCGCGGTTTCTGGCGGGCCTTCCTGACAGGGAAGGCCCGCTTGCGTTTGTTTGGAACCGCGTGATCTAATCGGCCAATGAGGAGCTAACCATGCGCAGCATCCCGACCGACCTCCTCCGCGCCTTTGTCACCGTCATCGACCTGCGCGGCTATACGCGTGCGGGAGAAAAGCTGGGCCGTACGCAGCCCGCGATCAGCTTGCAGATGAAACGGCTTCAAGAGCTGCTTGGCGTCTCCCTCTTCGCCAAGGAAGGCGGCGCGCAGATCACCGAACAGGGCGAAATCGTCGCCGGCTACGCGCGGCAAATCCTGGCGCTCAACGACGACATGATGCTGAAGCTCTCGAAGCGTGACAGCAAGGGCCGGCTGCGGCTCGGCATTCCAAACGACTACGCCGATCATTTCCTGCCCAAGCTGATGGCGAGCCTCGCGCGCGACGGCGGCGACCTCACCTTCGACGTCGTCTGCGATCTGTCGCACAATTTGCTGCAGGGCTTGCGCAACGGCGTCTTCGACATCGTCGTGGCGATGACGCCGGACGGGCCTTCCGAAGGCGCGTTCATGACCTGGAAGGAGACGCTGGCCTGGGTCTGCGGAGCGCAGTCCCCGGATCCAGCGGCGGATGCCGGGGGACAAAGCGAACTGCGCATCGTCTGCTACCCCGAGGGGTGCCTCTATCGACGCAACATGCTGACCGCGCTGCAACGCGACGGCCGCAATTTCGAAATCGTCTACACGAGCCCAAGTCTCGCCGGCCTGGAGGCGGCCGTGGGTGCCGACTTCGGCGTGACGGTCCTGGCGCGCCGAATCATCCCGGCAAAACTCAGGATCGTCGAACCGTCGAGCCATCTGCCGCGGCTCGCGGATGTCGTGGTCGGCATCTATGTCAGCCCCGACCGCAAGCGGTCCTCGGTGGCGCAGAGTTTCGCCGCTCGCTTCGCCGATATGTTCGTCGCCGGTGAGGCGGCCACCAGGGTCGGTTGAGAGCCGCCTTCGGCTCCTTGCCCGAAACCGTGGTGGACAGGCTATTTCACGCGGCGCCGGGTCAGCAGCGCCAGCATGGCGAACAGGACGATCGACAACGCAAGCAGCAGCGTCGCGGCGGCCATGATGGTTGGATTGATCTGGTCGCGGATGCCGGAGAACATCTGCACTGGAAGCGTGCGCTGTTCGGCCGCCGTCATGAACAGGGCGACGACGACCTCGTCGAAAGAGGTGGCAAAGGCGAAGATCGCACCTGAAATGACCCCCGGCATGATGTTCGGCAGCGTGACGCGAAAGAACGCCGACGACGGGGACGCGCCGAGGCTCAATGCCGCCCGGGTCAGGTTGGTGTCGTAGGTGGAAAGCGTCGCCGTCACGGTGATGACCACGAAGGGCGTCGCCAGCGCGGTATGCGCCAGGACGAGGCCGGTGCGGGTGTTCGTCAGGCCGAACTGGCCGAAGAAGAGATAGCTGCCGACAGCCACGATGACGATCGGTACGATCATCGGCGAGATCAGCAATGCCATGACCAGGCGGCGCGCCGGGAAATCGGGACGCGAGATGCCGAGTGCCGCCAGCGTGCCGAGCGTGGTGGCCAGGATCGTGGTCATCACGGCCGCGACGGCGCTGTTGAAGATGGCGTTCATCCAGCGCGCGTTGCCGAAGAAGTCCGCGTACCAGCGCAGGGAATACTCCCGCACGGGCAAGGTGAAGAACGGGTCTTTGGAGAAGGACAGAGGCGCGATGATGAACAGCGGTGCGATCAGGAACAGGAGCACCGCGACGGCGAATGCTATCACCAGCGTGCGCATCAGGCGTTCGGACGGCGTCGCGTAAGAAGGCAGCCACATGGCGTCACCCCAGCTTGATCTTGTCGGCGCCAACGAGGCGCAGGAACAACAGGTAGATGGCAAGCGTCACGACAAGCAGGACCACGCCGAGGGCGGCGGCCAGCCCCCAGTTGAGATCGCGGTTGATGTAGACCGATATGAAGTTGGATACCATCTGGTCGCGTGGCCCACCGACAAGCGCCGGCGTGATGTAGTAGCCAAGCGACAGGATGAAGGTCATCAGACATCCGGCAACAACGCCAGGCAGCGTCTGCGGCGCATAGACGCGCCAGAAGGCTGAAGATGGCGGTGCCCCGAGCGAGCGGGCCGCCCTGAGTTGCGTGGCGGGAATCGAGCGCATGACGCTGTAGATCGGCAGGATGGTGAAGGGCAACTGGATGTGCGTCATCGCGATGACCGTTCCGGCGCGCGTGAAGATGAGCTGAAGCCGCTCGCTAGTCAGGTGCAAGGTCATCAGCACGTCGTTGATGATGCCGTCGGACTGCAGCAGCACGACCCAGGCGGTGGTGCGCACGAGCAGCGACGTCCACAATGGAAGCAGCACCATCAGCATCATGATGCCGGCGATTGCCTTGGGTGCGATGGTCAGCACGTAGGCGACGGGATAGCCCAGGACAAGGGTGAACAATGTCACCAGCCCCGCGACGAACAACGTACGCGCCAGCACGTCGAGGAAGATCGCCTGATCTCCCTTGACGCGTTCGACCGACCCGTTCGGGGCCTGTTGGAGGTCGAGCGCGGTCAACAGATAGTAAGGTGTGAAAGAAGCACCGTTGCGCTTGATGATCGCCCAGGTTTCCGGCGAGCCCCAATCCGTGTTCTGCTCGAGGAACTTCTCCTTGTACGGACCCGTATCCAGCTTTTCGACCATCCGCGCTGCCGCCAGCACGCGGCTGCGCATGCCGGAAATCTCGTAGTTGAGGCGCTTGCCGAGCAAGGCGGCCGTACTGTTGTCCTTGGCGACCTTCAAGTCGGCGGCGAGCGCGGCGTAGACAGGCTCGTCCGGCACTGAAACGCCATCCCAGCTTTCAAGCGCGCCCAACGTGCGCGGCAGCACCTCGCGTGTCTCGGGATTGCCGACCGCCGTGACCAGCAGGTAGAGGATTGGAGCGACAAAGGCGACCACCAGGAAGACGATCAGCGGCAGGGCCAGCGAAAGTGCTGCCCGCCGGGCGGGTCTCTCGGCCCGACGGACGGCCATGAAGACGTTGATCCGGTCCATATTGGCGACGGTCATGGCTCACACCTCCAGAAGGCGGCATTCGGAAATCCCGCATTCAAGGACGACATCCGTGCCCGATGCGAAATGCCGTGCCTGCCGCGCCGGGATGCGCGCGGTGACAAGCTGGCCGCCAAAGGCCTCGATCGACAGCCGCATATGGTCGCCGAGGAAGAAGACGTCGCGGGCCTTGCCGATGAAACGGTTGAGATCGGCACGGACACCCTCGCCCGCCAGTGAAATATTCTCCGGCCGTATGGATATGCTCATGTCCGTGCCGGTGCCGGACACATTGGCGCCAGCGGCCTTCAACGTCGTGCCGTCGGCCATGCGCACGACAGCCAGGCCCCCTTCACGTGCGAGCAAGGTGCATGACAGCGAGTTGTTCTCGCCAATGAAGGAAGCAACGAAGCGGTTGGCCGGCTCGTTGTAGAGCGTTGCCGGAGCCGCGAGTTGCTGGATCCGCCCGTCATGGAACACCGCGATGCGGTCCGACATGGTCAACGCTTCGGACTGGTCATGGGTAACGTAGACC
Organism: Mesorhizobium sp. B2-4-19; assembly: GCF_006441315.1. Lineage (NCBI taxonomy): Bacteria > Pseudomonadati > Pseudomonadota > Alphaproteobacteria > Hyphomicrobiales > Phyllobacteriaceae > Mesorhizobium > Mesorhizobium sp. B2-4-19. The sequence continues at coordinate 14,227 of NZ_VFUV01000027.1, forward strand.
ATAGTGATGCCGAGCGAGGTCTGGAGTTGCTTGATTTCGATCTGCATGCGTTCGCGCAACTGCTTGTCGAGCGCCCCGAGGGGCTCGTCCATCAGCACCAGCGAGGGCTCGAACACCAGGGCGCGGGCCAATGCGACGCGCTGCTGCTGGCCCCCGGAAAGCTGCGCCGGGCGGCGATCGCCCAGCGCGTCGAGACTGACGCGGCCAAGCGCCTGGCGGACCTTTTCCTTCGCGGCTGCGCCGGTGATGCCACGGTAGCGCAGCGGAAACGCGACATTCTCCGCCACCGTCATGTGTGGAAACAGCGCGTAGTTCTGGAACACGAAGCCAATGTTGCGCTTCTCCGGCGGCAACCGCTCGACAGGCTTGCCGTCGAGCAGAATACGGCCGAGCGTGGGCTGCTCGAAACCGCCCAGCATCATCAGCGTCGTGGTTTTGCCGGAGCCGGACGGCCCCAGCATGGTCAGGAACTCGCCGCGCAGGACGTCGAGGGTGAGGTCCTTCACGACGAAATTGATGCCGTCGTAGGATTTCTTTACGTCCTCGAACCGAACGAGGGCATCGACTGGTCTGTCCGTTGCAAGTGACATTCGCTGGGAAAAGTTCATCGATGCTCTCCTCCGGAAGTCCTCACTACTGCGCGAGCCAGGTCGTGAAGCGCTTGCGTATTTCGTCCCCGCTGTCGGCCCAGAACCCATTGTCGAGGGTTAGGGACACCGTCAGGTTCTGTGGGCTGGTTGGCAGGTTCTTGGCGTCCTGAGCCGCCACGAACTCGGCCGCCGATTTCCGTACCGGGCCGTAAGGGATGTATTTTGTGATGCCCGCGAGCACCTTGGGCTCAACCGCGTACTTGATAAAGGCAAGAGATCCATCGGCATTATTGGCGCCCTTGGGTATGACCCAATAATTGGAGTCGAGGATCTGGTTGTCCCAGACGATCCGGAAATCCTTGCCTTCCTTGTTGGCGTTGTAGATGCGGCCGTTCCAAGCGGTCGTCATCGTCACCTCGCCCGAAGCGAGCAATTGCGGTGCCTGCGCGCCGGCTTCCCACCACACAATGCTGTCCTTGATCGTGTCGAGTTTAGCGAAGGCCCGGTCCACGCCCGCCGGTGTCGACAGTGTTTGGTAGACCTGGTCAGGCGGCACGCCGTCGGCAAGCAGTGCGAATTCCAGGTTGGTTGCCGGGTTTTTCCAGAGGCCGCGCTTGCCTGGGAATTTCTTGGTGTCGAACAAGTCCTTGATCGTCTTGGGTCCGTCCGGCAACTTGGCGCCGTCATAAGCAAGGATCGTCGCATAGACGATCGTGCCGACGCCGCATTCCGAGGTCGTGCCCTTGATCCAGTCGTCCTGAGACCCGATTTTCGCCCAGTCGATCTTTTCGAAAATACCCTCGTCGCATCCTTGCAGCAGCGTCGGTGCATCGACGTCGACGACATCGATGGTGGTATTGCCGGATTCGATCATCGCCTTGATCTTCGCGATCTCGCCGCCGTATTCCTGCTCGTCAATCTTGGTCCCGGTCTGGGCGGCATATGTTTCGAACACCGCCTTGCGTTGCGCTTCCTGGTAAGCGCCACCAAAACTCATGACCGAAAGCGTGTCTTGCGCTCGCACTGCATTCGAACAAAGCGACGCAAGCGCCACCAGCGACAAAGTCAGCATGCGACTTGTTAAGCGAGGTCTCATTTCCGTCACTCCCGTTGATTGGAAACAGGCCGCAGCTTGGGTCTGGATGAGCTTGGCCGGTGCAAAACGGTAATTTGGCAAGGACGCGACAGCAAATAAGTACATCGCATGACTCCATGAGAATGCGTTATCGAGAATGCGTTATCGCGCTGTGGTAGCCTGACCATTCGAGTACAGCGCGCCCTTGCTTCAACGCATGTGGATGCAGGCTCATCCACAGAAACAGAAAACGACGATGACAGCGATAGCCAAGCCCTGTTTGACCCAATAGCGGAGCACGCGATTTCCGACGTGCAGGCGAAACCGAGGACGGCGCCGACCCGTTTGAGGAAAGCGGTAGCTTGACCGTTGATCGGGCGTATGAAGCCTTGGCGGCGTTCAGGGAAAAGGTCATCCGACCGTCGGCCTCCAATTGGGAGCCGCATCGTTCCGTCCTTCGCGAAGCCATGATCGAAAACGTACGTTCGTCAGAGGATCACCGATCCCGACGACTGGTTCACTCGTGTCCCGCACTATCCGGGCTGACCTACGACGTGGTGCTTGAGGCGCTTACGGCCGAAGGCGACAAGGTGGCCAAAGCTGCGCATGCCGCCGCTTCGTGCCAACCTCTTGCTCCTGGGTCAATGCCGTCGAGGGCTTCTTCGCCAAGCTGACACGCCGACGCCTCAAACACGGCGTCTTCCATTCCGTCGTCGACCTCCAGGCCGCCATCAATCGCTGCATCAAGGAGCACAATCAGGCCTCGCACGCCTTCATCTGGAAAGCCGACCCAAATCAGATAATCGCAGCTGTCAAACGTGGGCACCAAGCGTTGGAATCAATCCACTAGTAGGGGTTTGAGCATCGCGAACAGGGCGTCCGGATCGGTCAACACCGCCGACTGAGGGTGCAAGGCCCCTTGCCGTCGGCGACACCGGTCGCCGTCTCGCCCGTCGGCCCGTCTAGGACCAATCCACATTCCAGATTCCCAAAACTGAGATGTGCTGAATCAATGCGTTCCGGATTTACTGATTCGGAGCGGGTTGATGGGTGTGAAGCGCTATTAACTGAACGAGGCGCAATGGACTCGGATTGCGCCTCTTCTGCCGGGTAAGGTTGGCGATCCGGGCCGCAGCGGTACCGACAACCGCTTGTTCGTGAACGGCGTTTTATGGGTCCTGCGATCCGGGGCATTCTGGCAGCACCTGCCGGAGCGCTATGGCAAGTGGAAGAGCGTCCATGCCCGCTTTACCCGCTGGGCCAACGCCGGTGTCTGGGAGAGGGTGTTCGCCGAACTCATCAAGGATCGTGACAACCAATATCTGATGCTCGACACCACCCTGGTCCGTGTCCACCAGCAGGCGGCGGCGGGAAAAGGGGGCGCATGATCAGGCGTTGGGGCGTTCCCGAGGCGGCTTGACCACCAAGATCCACATGATCTGCGACAGCTTGGGCCGGCCGCTGCGCTTCATGCTCACCGCCGGCCAGCGGCACGATAATCTTACCGCCAAGGCTCTGCTCAGGGGCTTCCACGCCGAGGCCGTGCTGGCCGACAGGGCCTACGACAACAATGATTTACGCCAGACTATTGCCGACATGAATGCCCAAGCGGTCATCCCTTCGACCCGCTCTCGCAAGGTCATGATCTCCCACGATCAGGCAATCTACAGGCTGCGCAACCGCATCGAACGCTGCTTCAACAAATTCAAGCACTTCCGCCGCTTCGCAACCCGTTACGATCGACGCGCCGATCACTTCCTCGCATTCGTCCATATCGCAGCAATCTGCTTGTGGCCACGTTGAATGTGGATTCGTCCTAGACCATAAAAGAAGTCGATCAGTCGCCTCCCATGTTGTAGGCTGGTAATGACCTCTCTCTGACAAGATCGACAACCGACATGTTAGACGCAGGACGATGAGAACATCGCGATCGCAAGAGCCTCTACATTCATCGAAGCCAGATGTGACACCGCTTGTGCTTTTGCTGACTCTTACCGGGATGTTCGAAACTGTTGGCGCCGTGGCCATCTTATTTGGCAGTCCACCAGACCCGACGCTGTGGGTGGTCATTGGAGCCAATGTCGTAGTTGTCCTGTTCTACTTCGCGTTAAAACGCCACTCGCACAAGCGGCACGAGCACGGTGGCACAGGCGGGCGTTAGCGAAGCACGAGCCCTCAATCCGGCGGCGTACCTTGAAACGGAATCTATCCCACCTGAGGCAGGTTCAGTTCTCCGAAGTGAAATGGCGCCGTCATTCGCGCCTCCAGAACCGGAGTTGACCGGTAGCTCCTAGAACCCGCCGGCGATAGTCACCAGTGGTCCTTAAGCGATCGCGGCTTTGTTGGGAACGGCGGGGTTCTAGCCGAATCTCCTGGATCGAGGGCGCAGCTTTTTTCTGCGGGCAGAGGGCACTATCAGTACCGGAATTGTCGGTTTAGGCGGCTTTTGCTTCCGGCACCAGAACTCGTAACGATCGCGAGCGTATGCGATAGCGCAAGGGCATCGCAACGTTGACGGTCTCGCCGTCCATGGCGATACGCATCTGTTTGCGACGCGCTCTGATCTCAAGGCCTTGCGCCCGATACCGTTCCATATCGCGGGCGGCATCGACCAGACCGAAGACGACCCTGAACGGCAACAGCGCGAGCCCCAGCCAGGACTGCTCCTTCACGACGTAGACACTGAGCTCTCCGGACGTGAGATTGCTGCGGTGGCCGAGCACTCTCAGATCATAGAAATTGTTCCCGACAAAAACGCAGGCGGTCCGCTGCGGCACGTTACCGTCGATCGAAATCCTCACCCTTTTCCAGGACGAAGCCCTGAGCATCAAGACAAGTGCTGGACCGAGAGCTGCAAGCTTTCCAACCCCTAACCGTTTCTGCTCCGCGGACCGTTCGGCGACAAAAAACGGGTAAATGCCGATCGATGAATTGTTGAGGAAGACCCGGCCGTTCACCTCGCCGACGTCGATCTGCTTCACATGACCGGCGGCGATGATGTCCATGGCCGCGTCAAGGTCTTTCGAGAGGCCGAGATCCCTGGCAAAGTGATTGAGCGTACCAAGCGGCAGCACGCCCAGCACGACATCCGTTCCCGCCACGGCCGAGGCCACCGAACCCAGCGTGCCATCGCCGCCGCCAACGACGAGCGTGCGTGATCCGTCGCCGGGCGTTTGCGTTGTAACGAACCTGTGAGCCATCGCCGCGATGTCGCTCCCGCCCGCCATTAGCACCTCGGCTTCGATGGCACGCCCTTGAAACCCATCTCGAACGAACGCTTCGACATCGTAGCCGGCGCGCTGAATTGTGCCCGCGCTTGCATTGAGGAGGACTAGAACTGACATGCATGCGCCATTTGAGAAGGTGAGAAGATCCGGTTGACCCGCCAGGCAGGCAGCGTACCAGATGTCCAGCCGGCAATCACCGTGCTAGGCTGAAGGCCATTCGCCTGCGAGACCATATTTCGACAAATCGTGAGGGGCATCGCTGGATGTGGCGCTTGGCGCGTTCGCTGCTTCGGTCCATCCTCGAAGCCATCCGACATGATCCGGAACTTCGGCGTGTCATCGCTGCCCACCCAAGGTGTTGGGGTTGGCTTGCCAGACGATTCAACCGTTTCGAGCCATTTGGCCTGCAGCTTACCGTTGGCGTGGCCATGGCGGTCGTCTTTCTCTTCTTTTTCCTCTCGGTGGTTCAGGATCTGATGGCCAACGAGGCAGTCGTTCTGGCGGACCTACGTCTGTTGTCGCTTGTTCAGATGTATCGGACCCCTAGCCTGAACAGAGTGATGGTCTTCCTGACTTATATGGGGAACTGGCAGGTCGTCACGGCAGGCGCCAGCTTGTTGATGATCTATCTTGCGTTGACGCGCCGATGGCTTTGGATCATGGCGCTGCTCGTCTCGATCGGCGGCGGCGAAATCCTCGTCCAACTGGGAAAGGTAGGCTTTGCCCGTGCGCGTCCCGATCTCGTCAATGCGTTGATCCCGGCCAAAGGCGCGAGCTTTCCGAGTGGCCACGCCTTCGTGGCAATATGCTTCTACGGACTGGTCGGCTGGTTCGCGATCGATCGGGTGCATAGCAGGACAGCGAAGGCCACAATCGCGGTCATGACGATCACCGTCGTGGTTGCCATTGGGTTTTCCCGGATTTATCTCGGAGTCCATTGGCCATCCGACGTGATTGCGAGTTTCAACCTCGGCGCGGCCTGGCTCATCGCGACAATCACCTTTTTCTGCGTTGCAAGAGCGTCTGCCGTTGACGCGATTTCGCGTGCCTCGGGCGCTTGGTCCAAAACAGTGGCCGTCTGTCTGGTCACGGCCTGGGCCGTCTTTGTGGGCGTTTTCGACTACACGCACCCGCTTGTCGACAAGGATCGACCCGCGAACGCCCCGGTTGACCTGCCGGAAGCAAATCTCCCGGAGGCGATGTTCGCCTTGGCGCCGCGCTTCAGCGAAGACATAACCGGCAAACCGATGGAGCCAATCAACGTCATTCTGACAGGAAGCGAGGCTGACCTGGTCAAAGCCTTTGCACAGGCGGGCTGGGAGCCGACGGACAGGATTTCGTTTGCAAGCAGTTGGCGATTGCTTGGCGCGGAGCTACGCAACCAGCCTTCTCCGCGCGCACCGGGACTTCCGACCTTCTGGCACGGGCAGCCCAATCAAAGAGGTTTCCAATATGTGGATCCTGGCAGCTCGGCTAGAGAACGCCACCACATTCACGTTTGGGAAACGGACTTTCGGGTTTCCGGCGTTCCGGTTTGGCTTGGCACCGTTCACTTCGACAAGGAAGCCAAAACGGAAAGCGGAAGGGGGCTACTGATCCACCAGATTGACCCGGACATAGACAGTGAGCGAAACGCATTGCGCTCCGCTCTGCTTCGGTCGAGATGCGTCGCCAAGATTGAGGAGGCGGTCGTGACCCAGCCGATGATGGGCAAGAATGCAATAGGCAACCCGTTCTTTACCGACGGCCAGGCCGTTGTCGCTTTTCTGAATTGCCGAGAGCTGTGATCACAAGCAGCGGCGCCTCAGCAGCGCCAAAGTCGACTGGCATTGGTTGCAGTTGATTTGTTACGGACGTTGCATTAATTCTGAGCGATGGTTGTCCCAACTTGGCTTCTTCTCACCTACAAGGTGCCCCCTGAGCCGGCGACCAAGCGTATCGCGCTGTGGCGGCGGCTCAAAGGGATGGGTGCGATCTATTTGCAGAACGGTGTGTGCCTTCTGCCAAAGACCGATGATCACGTCCGGCGGCTGAAAATGCTGGAGAACGATGTCTCCGGGATGGGCGGCGAGGCGGTGATCCTGGAGACGATAGCGCTGGACCGCGCCCAGGAAGACAAGGTTGTCGCTCGTTTCAAGGCGGATCGCGACGAGCAGTATCGCGAGTTCCTCGGTCGATGCGCGGACTTTGAGAAGGAGATCGCCAAGGAGATCGCGATCAACAAGTTCACCTATGCGGAGCTCGAGGAGGAAGATACCGACCTCAAGAAGCTCCAGGGCTGGCTCGAGAAGATCAAGAAGCTCGATTTCTACGGAGCGGCGCTTGCCGAGGAAGCCACAGCACGGCTGCGTGCTTGCGAAGCATTGCTGGATAGCTATGCCAAGCGCGTCTTTGACGCCCATGACGAGAACCGATGAGATGGGCGGTCGCGACAACGCATCAGCCATGAAGATAGCGGAGATCACCTCTCGCTTTCGAACCCGGCAAGGCATTCCGGCCGGAGTGTGGGCGCTCGGCTTCGTGTCACTGTTGATGGATCTCTCGTCGGAGATGATCCACGCGCTGTTGCCCGTCTATATGGTGACAGTGCTTGGCGCCTCGCCACTCGCCGTCGGCTTCATCGAGGGCATCGCCGAGGCAGTCGCCTCGATCACCAAGGTCTTTTCGGGGGCACTCAGCGACTGGCTCGGCAAGCGCAAATTCCTCGCCGCGCTCGGTTACGGTCTCGCAGCCTTCACCAAGCCGATCTTTCCGCTCGCGACATCGATCGGCTGGCTCGTCGCCGCGCGTTTCGTCGATCGGGTCGGCAAGGGCATCCGGGGCGCGCCGCGCGATGCTCTCGTCGCCGACATCGCCCCGCCGCATCTGCGCGGCGCGAGCTTCGGCCTGCGCCAGTCGCTCGACACCGTTGGCGCCTTTCTTGGGCCGCTTCTCGCCATCGGCCTGATGTGGCTGACGGCGGATCACTTCCAGGCGGTGTTCTGGATCGCCGTCATTCCTGCATTTCTGTCGGTCGCGCTCATCCTTGTCGCCGTCAAGGAGCCGGAACGACCCAAGAAGCTGCGCCAGATCCGCATGCCGCTCCATCGCGACGAGTTGCGCCAACTCAGCGCCTCCTATTGGTGGGTGGTGGCGGCCGCCACGGTCTTCACGCTCGCCCGCTTCAGCGAAGCCTTTCTCATCCTGCGCGCCCAGTCGATCGGCCTGGCACTGGCGCTCGTTCCAATCGTGCTGGTGATCATGAGCCTGGCCTATTCGCTCTCCGCCTATCCGGTTGGCATCCTGTCGGATCGGATGAATCGCGTGACGATCCTGATTTTCGGCCTGCTTTTGCTGCTGGCCGCCGATCTCGTGCTCGCCCTCGTACCAGATACGATTGGGCTTGGCCTCGGTGTGGTCCTCTGGGGCCTACATATGGGGGTCACTCAAGGTCTGCTGGCAACCCTAGTAGCGGATACCGCGCCCGAGGAACTGCGGGGGACGGCCTTCGGGATGTTCAACCTGATGACCGGGCTCGCGCTGCTTGTTGCAAGCGTGATCGCCGGTGCTCTCTGGGATATGGCGGGAGCGCAAGGAACGTTTCTCGGTGGGGCCGCCTTCAGCGTGCTGACCTTGGTGATTTTGTTGTCCATTCGGCTCCAGCTGAGTGGACAGGAACCTGTGTAAAAACGCTCTACACCGGCCCGGAGCCACGACCAATTGGAGACGCAAACCTCATGATTTCCTATTTTCAAGCTGTGGTGCTTGGTTTGTTGCAGGGTGTTTCGGAGCTCTTTCCGATTTCGAGCCTCGGCCACACGGTCCTCGTTCCCCCGTTCCTGAAGTGGCATATCGACCAGTCGAACGACGGATTCCTCGCCTTCGTGGTGCTCACGCATTTCGCGACGGCGCTGGTGCTGCTTGGCTTCTTTTGGCGGGACTGGCTTGCGATCGTCACCGGGATCTTCCGGTCACTCGCGATGCGCGAGATCAAGCCCGAGGACACTTACGCCCGGCTGGGCTGGCTGTTGATCGTCAGCACGATCCCCGCGGGCCTTCTCGGACTGTTGTTCGAACAAAAACTGCGGCTCCTGTTCGCCGCTCCGACGGCGGTGTCTCTGGCCCTAGCCTGCAACGGTCTGGTGCTCTACGGCATCGAGCGGATGCGCAGTCGCCGGGTGGAGGAAGGGCCTCATGACGATGGCAAGCTTGCCGCGCTTTCCTGGACCGAGGCGACCATCATCGGGCTCGCCCAGTGTTTTGCCCTGATTCCCGGCTTTTCGCGCACGGGCCTCTCGATGGCGGGTGGCCTGGGCGCCGGCCTTTCGCACGAGAATGCCATCCGCTATTCATTCCTGCTCGCGACGCCTATCATCTTCGCGGCCGCGGTTCTGAAGGTGCCGGACCTCTTCACTACCGACGGACCAGGTGTCATCGGACAAGCATTCGTAGGGGCCCTTTGCGCCGCGTTCTCGGCCTATTTTTCGGTTCGTTTTCTCCTGAAGTATTTCGAGACCCGGACCCTTACGCCTTTTGCCGTTTATTGCGTCGCGGCGGGCCTCCTCGCCTTCGCAATCTTCTCCTTCTAGGCTAACCGTGTTCGCGGGAACGAATTTCTGAAGAGTCACCGCCGCAAAGAAGTCAACTACATTTTGGAAGGTTATTGGCATGAAGATGATCGTTGTTGCAGGCGCAGTTGTTGTCGGGCTGGCTTTCATCGGTCTCGCCGCTCTCTACTGGCTGACCCCCGCCGGCGATCTCCCGGCCTATCTGCCCGGTTTCGAGCAGGGGTCTGCTCACATCCACTTCAAGCATGGTCTCGGCATGCTCATTCTTGGACTGGGAGCGCTGGCATTCGCCTGGTTCCGTAGCGGCGCCAAGTAGGCGCGGCTACAGATTAGGACCCGCCTGTTTTTGACGGCTTGAGGCGCCGGCAAACCAACGCGCTACTCGATGACCAACCAGGTAGGATGGTGATGTCTCTGCTCTCCGCTGCCACCGCTTTCATCGCGTCGCATCCGCATTTCGCCTATGCGGCAGTGTTTCTTCTGGCGCTTTCGGAGTCACTCCCGATCATCGGTGTCGTCGTTCCCGGCACAGCCGTGATCCTCGCGCTCAGCGCTTTGGTGCCGAGCGGCATCCTGATACTCTGGCCTCTCCTGATAGCCGCCACCCTGGGGGCCATTGCCGGTGATGGTTTTGCGTTCTGGCTCGGGCACCGATACCATGGCCACATCCTCAGCCTCTGGCCATTGAACCGGCGTCCCGACTTGATTGAGCGCAGCGAGGCCTTTTTCGCGCGTCATGGCGACAAAAGCGTTTTTCTCGCACGCTTCACACCGGGGGTCCGGGCCTTTATTCCCCTGCTTGCGGGCGTGCTAAGGATGCCAGTCGGACGGTTCTATGCCGTCAATATCGCTTCGGCGCTTGCCTGGGCACCGTCCCATATCCTGCCAGCTGTGCTCGTCGGTGCGGCTTTCGGCGTTCTCGGCGCAGCGGCAAAGCCGCTCGCAATCCTGCTGGTCGCCCTGGTCGTGATCGGGTGGCTGGTTCTGCATCTCGTGCGCTGGACGTTGCGCCGCGGCATACCACTCCTGATCGTTGGCGTGGAACGGCTGCGGACCTGGGCCGCGGCCCGCGACACCTGGATCAGCCGCGGCCTTTCCAGTTTGCTGGATCCTTCGCAGCACGAAGCGCGAGCGCTCGCGTTGCTGACGGTTCTGCTGATCGGCGCGGCCTGGCTGTTCTTCGGCGTCCTTGAAGACGTCGTCAGCGGCGACCCGTTGGTGCTTACCGACAGCGCGATCTACCACGCGCTCCAGGAAGTCCGCTCCGCCCCCGGAGATGCGATAATGATCGCCATTACGGAACTCGGCGATACCATCGTTGTCGTGGCGGTCACGACCATCGTGTTTTTGTGGTTCGTCTGGAAACGCGCCTGGCGGACGGCCGGCTACTGGCTTGTGGCGTTAGCCGGGGCATCAGCCCTCAACACGGCCATCAAGGTGGCGCTGCATCGAGCCCGCCCCGGTGAAGGGCTCTACTCCGGCTCGAGCGCCTTCTCCTTCCCCAGCGGCCATAGCACGATGAATATGGTGCTCTATGGATTTCTCGCCTTCCTCGTTGCGCGTGAGCTTCGTCCGGCGCTGCGGGTACCGATCGTCCTCGGCGCAGCGACGCTGGTATTCCTGATCGCGTTTTCGCGGCTGTACCTGGGGGCGCACTGGCTCTCCGACGTGCTTGGCGGCCTGGCGTTCGGGTCGGCGTGGCTTGCCTTGCTCGGACTATCTTATCTGCGCAGGCAGACCGAGCGCATTGAACCGGGTGGATTGCTCGCGGCCGGATGTGCCGCCCTTGTGCTGGCCGGCGGCGCCCATATCCACCGCAGTCACGCAATGGACGTTCAGCGATATGCCGTGCAAAGTCCAACCCCTTCCATCTCGGTCGCCGAGTGGTGGGCGTCGGATTGGCAGCAGCTACCGTCCCAACGCATCGATCTTACGGGCGAGACGCAGGAGCCGTTGACGTTCCAGTGGGCCGGCAACTTGCAAACCTTGCAAGACGTCTTGTCGGGGAAGGGCTGGCACACATCGGCATCCTGGAGCGCACTGACGACGCTGACCTGGTTGACGGGATCGGCCAGTCCGACCGATCTTCCGGTTGTGCCTGCGTTGGCCAGCGGACGTCTTCCCAGCCTGAGCCTCATTCGCGCAAATGGCGACGGCGCACCCGCCGGGCGCCTCGTGCTTCGCTTGTGGGCTGTCGACCTCGAGCTTACGAACGGACAGACGGTCCCGCTCTGGATCGGATCAGTCGTCGAGGAGCGGCTCTATCACCCGATAGCACTCGTCACACTTGTCTCGACGCAGCCGGATGCAAATGCGCCACGGAAGGTTCTTGCCGGCTCTCTCATCGGGGAAGACTTGGCTTCCCGTGCCAGTGGTATCGTAAGCGCCGATTGGGATGGCAACATTCTGTTGGCCCGCGAGGCCCAAGGCACACAATGATCTGCTGCGCTGGGTGGCAGTGTCCGGCCCGGTGGGTGCACCGTGTTCCACGTCAGGCTTGAATAATCGCATGGGACAGCGTCTGTCTGGTATCCGCACCAATATAGCTTCAGTCCGATTGCCTAGCCGCCCCTTACCGCGCGCAGGCCGCGCCAACGCCTTGTCGGTAACCTTGGCGGCGGGGCTCCGCCTGGAGAGACTGCAACGCGGCGATATGTCAGCAACGTCATTGCCTTGTTCTGCGCCGCCCGGATCGCAAGCCCGGTCGAGATGCCGCCGACGACCGCCAGCGCGGCGATCCCTGGCTGTAAATACGCCGGATCAGGCTGCGGCAGTAGCAGTTCCGGGAGGATGCGGTGGAACAGATAGATGTTATAGCCGGCAGCCGCCAAAGGCAGCACGGCCCGCACGAGCCATCGTGGCAGATGGACCCTCGGCATGTAGAGCAAAGCCGCCACGGCAACGAACAGCAACACGAACTTCACCCAGGAACCCGTCCAGTTGCCACCCATATACGCAAGAAACGAGAACAGAAAGGCAGTGGCGCAGAGCATCAGAAGGCGCGTCGGAGAACTCAAGGCGAAGTATATGCACCACCCGATCACAGCCAGATAGAGCACGTCTGGCGTGGTGAATATCTGAGCCGGCCCGACATGCCACACGAGCGGAACAGCGAATTTCGCAGCCACTGCCAGGCCTAGAAAACCGATCCCGAAGTTGAAGGGATTGCGGCTGGCGAACCTCCGAAGCGGCGCGAACGCAAAGATTGCCACCCACAGCAGAGTGATTTGCGCATAGGCTTCGACAAACCAGTAGAGGTAAGGCAGCTTTTGCGTCGGGTCGGTCAGCTCAAGATTGCCGACCAGCAATATGGAAGGCCACAGCACCTCGCCCCACGCCAGCGAGTAGCCGATCACGATCGGCGCATATATGGCGAGGTTCATTGCGAGCGACTTCATCAGTCGCCAGGGATCGCCGGCAAACAACGTGGCCGAATGGAACCGCGCGATGCCGTGACCCACAAGCACCATCAAAATTGCGGCACCAGCCGGGATCGGCCACAGGGTCGCGTGGTGAATGACGATGAGCGTGATCGCTAAGGCGCGCAGCGGCAGCTCGGTATCGACGATTCGCGATGCGCCATCTATCCTCGCTGTCGCCGCGATTTCGCGGATAGGTCTCTTCTCCCATCCTTCAGGCACTTGCCCGAGTTCGCGATCGAGCGCCAGCGAGAGTTGCACATAGAGCAGGGAGTCTCCGCCCAAGCTTTCGAAACTGTCATTCGGACCGACATTGCTGAGACAGAAGGCGCGGCGAAAGGCGTCAAGTAAGTCGGCATTCGCCTCGCCGACAATAGCGTCAGCCTCGAGGCGCGCCGCTATGGCTACATAGTCTACCTTGCCTGACGTCAGGCGCGGCAGGTGATCCAGGCAAAACGCGTCGACGTGCAGCAGCGAAAGCCCGCTCGCCCTCGCCATAATGCCGCGCGCCCGCTCGGGCGAATGGCCGGATGGGATGGCCGCCATGAGGCGCCGGTCGTTGCCAACCACTGCTCCGGAAAGCCCGGCCTGCGACAGGGCATGTTCGATTGCCGCGTGATTGATGCGAAGTCCTGCGATCTTCGAGAAGCGCTTGCGGCGCCCCACGATGCGGTACAAGCCATCGACATCACGCTCGGCAATGTCGCCAGTCTTCAACTCGTCGATCTCATGGCCTCGAGACAGGTCGTCGCCGTTTTCGGCGTAGCCCATCATCACATTGGGACCCCGGTACACAAGTTCGCCGACCCGGCCCGCCTCTTCAACTGGTGCGCCGGTGTCATCAACGAGGCGGAGCGAGCCGCCGGGAATGGCAATTCCGATACTGTCGGTGTTTTCTGCTAGCTTTTCCGGCGGCACATAAGCGACGCGAGCGGTCGCCTCCGTCTGACCGTACATCAGGAACAGCTGCTTGCCGTGCCCGGCCAGACGTTGGCGCCAGCACTCGACAAGGTCGGGCTGCATGCGTCCGCCCGCAGCTGTCATGAAACGCAAAGCCGGCAAGGACTCTGCCCGGACACCTACGCGCTCCATCAATTCGTAACAATAGGGAACACCCGAGATGTTGGTGCAGCCTGCCTCAAGCATCTCTTCAAGGAAGCCAGATTGAGCAGTACCATGCGCCGCCAGGTGAATGGCGGCACCGACCGCCAGGTGCGAGTTCAGGACCGAGAGCCCATAGGAATAGTGCAAAGGCAGGATCAATGCGGCTCGATCGCTGGCATCCAACCCGAGAAACGAAGCGATCGAGCCTGCATTTGCTTCCACCGCCTTCGCCGAAAGCCGAACGAAGCGACGCTTTCCGGTAGAACCTGATGTACCCAGCAAAAGACTTAGATCGGGATGCAGGTTACGCGCGTTTGGCCTATGCATGTTTGTGCTTCGCCAACGGCCATCGCTTTTTCGAAAAACTACATCTGGCGCGAAGTCCTCTTCGAAGTCGCTGACCGCGACATCGTCACCGGGAGGCAGCAATGCCACGGCATGGCGACCCCGCAATGCCGCCAGATAGGCGATGATGGCATGCTCGGACGCGCAGGCCTCGACCGCAATGAGCTTACGGCGGGCGCCGAGATTTCGGCAGAGCCCGTCGGTGCGCCGGTCAAGCTCGGCGTAAGTGATCGCTTTGCGGTTGGGTAAAGACAGCGCGACTGCGTCGCCGCGCGATCCGAACTTGTCAACGAATGCCATCGGCCCTTCCCGTTTTGGCGTACCATGTGGACGCAATCAAAACGCTTCACTATTATTCATGACTATAATAGTCAAGAATTTGGACCGCACTTCCTCGCTAGTTATTGCCGGGCATGCGGTAGCTCGGGGGAAGCGATGCATCGAGCGCGCCTGGCAGACGATCCTGCCCGCCAGGGCGCGCAAGCCGCGATCCGGCAGATGGTTTGGCTTCTGAGTTGATGAAGCCGTCTCACTCAGCCTGAAGCGCAACATCGAGCTGAAACTCCCGGCCGAAGTGCAAGGCCATCGTCGGCAGGACCAACAGGTTCAGCAAGGTCGAGGTCACCAGCCCGCCGAGGATCACGATCGCCATTGGTCCTTCGATCTCGTTGCCAGCCGCGTCGCTGGCCCAGGCCAGGGGCAACAGGCCAAGCGCGGTCACGACAGCCGTCATCAGGATGGGCACCAGGCGTTCGGCCGCACCCCTGCGGGCGGCTTCCGGTCCCCACTCCATTCCCTCCTCGTTCACCAGGTGCTCGTAGTGCGAGATCAGCATGATCGAGTTGCGGAGCGTGATGCCGAACAGCGTGACAAAACCGACGAGCGAGCCGAGCGAAAGGTCGCCGCCGCTGACCAGCACCGTCAGCACCCCGCCGACCAGGGCGAACGGCAGGTTGACCAATACCAGGAGCAGTGCCCGCGTGCTTTTCAGCGCCAGAAATAGCAGCAGCACGATGCCGACATTGGCAGCCACGGTATAGATCAGGAGGTCTTGCTGCGATTGCGCGCGCGCCTGCTCCTCGCCAGCAAACATCAGGTAGGTCCCTTTGGGCAGGCTGACTTCCCTGGCGATGCGCTCTTGGGCCTCCTTGACGAAATCGCTGACAGCGCGCCCGTGCACCCCCGATGTCACAGTTTGCAGGCGCTGGCCGTCACTATGCAGGATCTGGTAGCGGCTGGTGGTCTGGCTGATATCGGCAAGCTGCCTGAGCGGAACCGTCACGCCTGCCGGGCTGCGCAGCAGCAGTGAGCCTACCGCCGCCAAGTCCTGGTGCGCCGTTGGAGTCAACGACACGTTGACGTCGTAAGCCTGATTGCCTTCGTAGACCTGGCTGGCGGCTATGCCTTCATACGCCGTCTGGATCGCCTCCAGCACATCCACCGGCGTAAAACCCCAACGGGTCAACTGCTCCGGCTTGAGACGCATCGTCAGTTGCGGCAGGTATTGGGCGGCCTCGACCCGCACGCCGACGGCGCCCGGGATGGTGCCGACCAGTTGAGCGATCTCACCCGCCTTGCCGTCGATGACATCCAGGTTCTGCCCAAAGATGTTGATCACCACCGGCGCGGTCACGCCCGAAATGCTCTCGTCGATGCGTTCGGCCAGGAAGGTGTTGACCGAAGTGGTGAGCCCGGGGAAGCTTGCCAATGTCTGTTGAATGTTGACCAACGCGCGGCGATGCTCGGCCGGCGACAGCGGCTTCAAGTCGATCTCGAACTCGCTGATATGGACGCCCGTGGGATCGACCACTTCGTTGGCTCGGCCGGCCCGCTGCGCCACCAGGCGCACGCCTGGAATTTGGCTCAGCTGTGAGCTCACCTCTTTGCCCACACGCATCGATTCGGCCAAAGACGAACCCGGGGCCAGCGCCATATGGGCGAGGTAGTGGCCTTCCTTCAGGTCCGGAATGAAGTTGCCGCCGAAAAACGGCAGCGCGCCGAGCGCTGCGATGCAAAGCACCCCGATTGCCCAAATGATCAATCGGTAGCGCCGCTCGATAGCGGCAAGAATTGCAAAATAGCGTGCCTTCAGCGCTTGCACCAGCCTGGGTTCCTGCTCCTTCAGCGGTTTGCCTGTCAGCAACAGGAACGCGAGCGCCGGCGTCACGGTCAACGCCACGACCAGCGAGGCCAGGATCGCCAGGATGTACGAGATGCCCAGTGGCGCGAACAGCTTTCCGGCGATGCCGGACAGCGACATTACAGGCAGGAACACCAACACGACGACCAGGGTGGCGTAGACCACGGCGCTTCGTACCTCGAGCGAGGCGAGCAGTACGACCTTTGCAGGCGGCAGCGGGTGGGCCATCTGCTGGTTCTGGCGCAGGCGGCGGAAAATGTTCTCGACGTCGACGACCGCATCGTCGACAACCTCGCCGAGCGCGATCGCCAGCCCGCCGAGCGTCATCGTGTTCAGGCTTATGCCGAAGTGGGAGAGCAGGATCACGGCCGTCAGCAGCGACAGCGGGATCGCGGTGGCGGAGATGATCGCGGTTCGCACGTTGAGGAGGAACAGGAACAGCACGCCGATCACCAGCACGCCGCCAAGGAGAAGCGCGGTGCGCAGATGGCCGATGGCGGTTTCGATGAAACGGGCCGGCCGAAAGATGTCCGGGTGCAGCACTACCTGCTGTCCTGCCAGGACGGGCTGCAGCTCGCTCAGCACCTGTTCAACCCTGCGCGACACCGACATCATGTCCGCGCCGTACTGGCTCTCCACCATCAACGAGACGGCAGGCTTGCCGTCGACGGAGGCCGCGCCCACAGCCGGCGCTGGCCCGATCGCGACTTTGGCGACGTCGCCCAGGCGCAACGCGACGCCGTTCTGGTAGCGCAGCACCACCTGTGCCAATTGCTCTGGCGCAAGCGACTGGCCTTCGGTGTTCAGCACGATCCGCTGATTGGCATTTTCGACATAGCCAGCGCCGCGAACGCCCGTCGCGCGTTGGGCGACTGTCAGCAGATCCTGCAACGCCACGCCGTACCGCACCAGTTTCTGTGGATCCGCCTGGACCTGGAACTGCTTGACGTCGCCGCCGAACACGATCACGTCGGCGACGCCCGGCACACGCAGGAGCTGAGGCTTGACGGTCCAGTCCGCCAGCGTGCGAAGGTCCATCAACGAAAGACGGTCGGAAGTCAGGCCAGCCACCAGCGTCACATTGGTCGAGGACGTAAGCGGCAGCAGTGCCGGAGGCTTGACTCCGAGCGGTAACGTGCCGCCCAGTGCGTTGAGCCGTTCGACCGCCAGTTGACGAGCCCTGTAGATATCGGTGCCGTCCTGGAAGGTAAGCGTGACCATGGACAGCCCCTGCAGCGACTTCGAGCGCATGCTGTCGAGGCCGAGCGTGCCACCCATAGCGTTCTCTACAGGCTGGGTGACAAGCGCTTCGACCTGCTCCGATGTCAGGCCGGGCGCTTCGGTCTGGATCACTGCCAGCGGCGGCGCGAACTCCGGAAAGACATCCTGGCGAGCCTTGGTCAGCGTATAGACGCCGTAGCCAGCCAGCAAGCAGGCCAGCGCAATCACCACGCCGCGGAAGCGGACGGAAAAGCGAATGATGGAACTCAACATGAAAGCGCGCGCGAGTCCGGTTAGTCGTCACATTCGGGATCTTTGCAGGCGGCGGCCGCGGTGACTGGCGGGCGCTGTTCCTCCGACAACAGCAACTGCGCGCCGCGCGTCACCACGCGTTCGCCAGCCTCGAAGCCGGCGTCCACGAAATAGCCGCCGTCGTATGGCGACTGTTCATCGACCAATCGACGTACGAAGCGGTCCTTGCCCTGCTGGATGTAAGCCCAGGGCAGCCCGCCGAACCACAGCACTGCTGTCCGCGGGATGACAATCCCACGGGCGGGTTGCTGGCCCACCGGCAAAAAAGCGATCACCTTGCTGCCGACCGGCAGGCTGGCAGGTGCGCGATACAGGAAGGTTGGTCCTTCCGCGATTGGATCGCTCTGCGGCGATGCCGAAATCAGGCGGGCGGTGAGTCGGCCACGCGCGCCACCGTCGAAAGTAATTTGGTCCGGTGCTGGCGTATTGCTGTCGATCGGCAACACGATCCTCAGCATCATATCCTGGCCTTCCAGGAGGCCGGCGAGCGCCGTGTCCTTGCCTGTGATAAGCGAAGCGATTGGGGGGCCGAACTGTTGCTGTGCGCTCGCGCGCGCCCCTTCGAGACTCGCTTCAGCCGACTGGAGCTTGGCTAGGTCAGCTGACCACGCCGCTTGCGCCGCCTGCATCGCCTTCTGCGATATGTTCATATGGTCCTTGAACAGGACGCGGTTGCGTTCTGCTTCCTGGCTCGAGGCATCAAGGGCTGCCTGTGCACTGGCCACCTCGGCCACAGCAGCGCGATAGCGGGTCTGGAGATCGATCAGCGGTTGCAGGTCGAGGACGCTGCCATAGGCAGTCTCATCGAGCTGTCGCTTCGTTGCCGTGAGCGCGTCGGTCGCGATTCCGCTGCGTTTCTGCGTCGCTTCGTCCAGCGTCACGATGGTCAGCCCGTCCTCGCTACTGACCCGACTGGCGGGGGTAGCGACCGGAGCGGCTATGCTCGGCGCTGGCTGGTACGAAAGCCAGCCCCAGGCCACCAGTGCGGCAGCCCCGGTCGGCACAAGCGCGAGGAGCAGGCGTCTGCCGAGGGTACTCATGACTGAGGTGTTTTCCTTCCTGGGGGCATATGACGCGCATTGCGGATAGCCAATGAGGGGTCGAGGCTATCGCACGCTCGCTTAAGTCCACCTGAAATTTTCCTCAGGGGCGGCGACCAGGCGATCAATGATCGGTATCGCGATTTCAGCCAGGCTTCATCTTGGACCGCGTATTGTCTCTCAACTGCCTGCCATCGCGATGCAGGGCGCACTAAGGTCAAGATTGATGCGCAGAGCGGCGCGAGGCCTATAAGGTATCGGACGGTCCAAGCGGACCCGGTGTGCGCTCACCAACCAGGAGGCGAAAGATCGATGCGCTTGCTGCTGGCTGAAGATGACCCAATGATCGGCAGCGGCCTCCAGCAAGGGCTGCGAAAGAAGGGATTTACCGTTGACTGGGTGCAAGACGGCAAGTCTGCGCTGCTCGCATTGGAAGCGAATCCTTACGCCCTGCTGCTGCTCGATTTGGGGCTGCCGCAGAAAGACGGGATGGACGTCCTGAAGGCATTGCGCCAGCGCGGTGAAACGCTGCCGACCATCATAATCACGGCGCGCGATGCGTTGCCCGACAGGTTGGCCGGGCTGGACGGTGGCGCCGACGATTATCTGATAAAGCCGTTCGCGCTGGAGGAGCTGATCTCACGCATTCACGCCGTGAGCCGCCGCCATGCAGGCCGAGCGCAGATCGAACTGCATGTTGGCCCCCTTCGGCTCGACCCGGTCCGCCATTTGCTCTGGCTATGCGACGAGCCGGCCGACGTGTCCGCCAAGGAATTTGCGCTGCTTCACGCCTTGATGCGCGAGCCCGGCGCGGTGCTCTCGCGCGAGCAACTGGAGGATCACTTGTACGGCTGGGACAAGGAAGTGGGCAGCAACGCGGTCGAAGTGCACATCTACAACCTTCGCAAGAAGCTCGGCGCCGAGGTGATCCATACGGTACGCGGCGTCGGCTATTGCATTGGCGAGGGTACATGAACCTTGGCTATCACCGACTGCGGCTGTGGTTCAAGGGCTCGCTGCGCCGCCGCCTTCTGTTGTGGCTGCTGCCGGCAACGTTGCTGGCAGGGATTCTGGCGAGCATCGGCACCTACTGGGGAGCCTTTCTCGAACTGGGAGATCTTCTCGATGATCAGATGCGCTATGTCGCCGAACACGTCGATGTGAATGCCGACCGCGTGTCACTAACCGACGACGGCAAACGCCAGCAGCAAGACAACGACGAAAAGGCCGACGAGGTGCTGTTGGAGGTGTGGCGCGACGGGAAGCTGGATTTCACCACCGACGCGACGCTGACGTTGCCGCCGCCGCGGCGACCGGGGCTGAACGATGTCTCGTTCAATGGCCAGACCTGGCATACCTTTGTTGACCAGCGGGGCAGCCGACTGATCCGCGTCGGGCAAGCCCAGAACGCTCGCTGGGAGGCATTGGCCGGGCTATCGGTGCATCTCTTCTGGCCCGTTCTGTCATTGCTGCCGCTGCTCGCATTGTTCCTGTGGTACGGCATCGGCTACGGGCTGAAGCCGCTCTACCAGATCACCTCGGAGTTAAAACGGCGAGATGCCGAAAGCCTGGCGCCTATCGGGCCTGGTCCGTTGCCAAACGAGGTCAAGCCCTTGGTCGACGGCCTCAACGACTTGCTGCGGCGGCTGGACCACGCATTCACCATGCAAAAACACTTCATCGCCGACGCTGCGCATGAGCTACGCACGCCGATGATGGCTCTCAGTATCCAGACGCAATTGGCGCAGACGGCCTCGACCGAAGAGGAACGTGGACAGGCGCTATCGCAGTTGCAATCCGGTGTCGTTCGGCTTGCCCACCTGGCGCAGCAATTGCTGACGCTCGCCAGGTTGGAACCGCAGGGACAAGCCGTTGCGCCGCGGTCGGTAGAGCTGTCCCGCCTTTGCAAATCGGTGATCCTGGATCAAATCCAGCTGGCCGAAGCCAAACACATCGACCTGGGGTTAGTCACTCAGGACAAGGCCGAAATACAGGGTGACCCGGATGCGCTGCGCATCCTGCTCAACAACCTGGTTGACAACGCGATCCGATATACCCCTGCGCGCGGCACGATCGACGTGGCGGTGCGGCGGAAAGGGAATGAAGTCGTGTTGGAGGTCTGTGACAACGGCCCCGGCATCCCGGAATCTGAACGGGAGCAGGTGCTGGAACGGTTCTACCGCGGCAGCAATCATGAGGTTCAGGGGAGCGGCCTAGGCCTGTCGATCGTCCAGCGCGTCGCCGCGCAGCACGGTGCGCGCCTGGTGTTTGGCAGCGGGCAAGACGGTCGCGGACTGCTGGCCCAGGTGCGGTTCCCCGTGAGATGACGCTGTGAGCCAGATCCTGCCTTCTCTCGCATCATTCGGCATGTGGTCTATTGGATCTTTGGGCTGGCTTCATTGCTTGAGGCCTTTTTTGCCACGGGCGTGCTCGTTCCGGGGATCCTGTTCGCCGTAGGCGGGGGGAACCTCGTCCAACCGAGGCGAGCGGCGCCACGTCGCCTCCCTGGCGGGCCAGAGAGGCGACGTTGCCGAAGGCATCGGAATGTCGATTGTGGTCGATGGCTCGCTTTCTGCGCCTCTGATCCACCCGGACCTCAGCGCGTTTGGGGAAAGACCCATGGCACGCTGGACATGCTGACCCGCCTCGGCCTCCCGACAGGAAAGCTGACTTCGACAAGCTGCCCCCCGGCCAGCCGGACGCGAGCGGCAACGGCTCGCGCAAAGCTGCGGCGGAGCTGATCGGCGATCTTGAGCGGAATGCGGCGCTGACGTCGAAACTGTCACCGGCCGAGTCGGGGACAACCCGGCGACAGGCAATGCCTATGGCAATACCGACGCCGAAGGCCGGCGCTAGCGCCCCAGGAGAAGCGTGGCTCCCGCTGGGTGTCGAACCTGCTCCAGCCGACCAGCAGCCTACCGCTTCGCCCGAAACACCCAAGAAGGGCGAGATAGACACGCTTCTCGATCAGTTGGCGAACTAGACTAAGATTAGCGTGACGTTGACGCCGGCTCTACCGTCCGAAGCGGAGACAATGCGGTTGCGGGTTCAGGTCGCTGCTGGCTGGGTACATGGCTAGACGACTCGCTTGGGAACTGTTCCGTGTGCATTTTATGAGCTCATCGGCTGTGTCTCCGAGAAACATCTTATTGACTTTGTGTCCGGTCGCTTCGGCATGCAAACGCGCCAGGCTCCTACCAGCGCGGCTTTGTGGTCTCCATCTCAAGGTTTCACCCGTGTCGGGGTAGTCCACCAAAACCTTCGGGCGGTTGCTAAAGCAGCTACGCAGGCGCCTGGCCATGATCATCCGGATGCGAAGCGCAGTTGGGCTCCGGTGGCCGCGCTTTACATTTTTGTAAATTGCCTTCGAAGGCTTGT
Source organism: Mesorhizobium sp. B2-4-19 (assembly GCF_006441315.1). NCBI lineage: Bacteria > Pseudomonadati > Pseudomonadota > Alphaproteobacteria > Hyphomicrobiales > Phyllobacteriaceae > Mesorhizobium > Mesorhizobium sp. B2-4-19. The sequence continues at coordinate 36,625 of NZ_VFUV01000027.1, forward strand.
TCGCGATACGGCTCACTGGCGCTCGGTCCGCGCGTCCGACCAGTCAGGCAACAGAACTCTCCGGATGAACGGGCCGAGCCGTCCTTAAGCTGTTCATTGATTGGGAGAACACAATGATTCGCAAGGTTCTGGCCGCAGCTGCGGTTGTGACGCTCGTTAGCATCCCGGCATTTGCCGCCACCCAATACTGGGTTGCGAAGGATGCCACAACCAAGAAGTGCTCTGTGGTTTCCACCAAGCCGGACGGCAAGAAACTGACCGACGCCGGAACAAAGACATACGATTCCCAAGCCAACGCCGAGAAAGCGTTGAAGCTGCTGAAAGACTGCAAGTAGGGTTCAATAGCTCGTCCGTCGCCCGCTCTTGCCGGACTGCCAGAGCGGGCGTTCTTTTTCGTCGGACCCGAGCGCAACCGCCACTAGTTCAAAAATAGCGACGGGTCCAAGTGCTCATTGTGAAGCAAGGCGGGGGCACATAGGAGAAGGACGCGCCCGCTTTTCCTAAAACCCAGCGCGGAGGAGCCAGTTTCGAGAAACTGGCATCCGAGATGCGGACGTGATTGCCGTCGAATACGAATGAATTTTCGATGAGACGCCGGCGGAAAGCTCCGATGTCAGTCCGTGATCAGGCGACTTAGGATTGCGAAACCTCGGTTTTTTGGATGAAATTCTGCCCTGAGGCCGCCTTCTTGTGACGTCAAATTTGCATGCTTCGGGAAACCTTCCGACCCTTTCTACGTTCAATGTAGTTGGCGGATTGCGATGCGTATGCTTCAGAAAGTCCTTGGCTTCGTGCTGGTTCTACTCCTCCTCATGGCCCCTTCCTGGGCACAGGCGGGCGGTGAAAAGCGCTTGGCGTTGGTTATCGGCAATGGTGCCTACAAAACCGGCGAACTGGCGACGGCGGCGAACGACGGCGGTCTGATCGCGCAGACCTTGCAGGCGGCGGGCTTCGACGTGATCGGCGCGCGCGACCTGGACCAGGATTCGCTGCGAGGGGCGTTCCGCGATTTTGTCGCCAAGGTGTCCGCGGCCGGCCCCGACGCCGTTGTTTTTGTCTATCTTGCCGGCCAAGGCGTACAGCTCGAAGGCGACAACTACTTCCTGCCGGTCGATGCACAGATCGCCAATCCCAACGACATCCCGCTTCAGGCAATGCGGATTTCTGACGTCACCAGATCGCTTTCCGGGCTGTCGGCGAAGGTCAGCGTCGTCGTGCTCGATGCGGCCCGACCGACGCCCATGCCGCCATCAAGCCAGCCGCTGGCTGGCGGCCTTGCATTGGTCGACCCCAGCCCTAACATGCTGATTGCCTTCAACGCTGCTCCGGGAACCATCGCGCCCGAGGGCAAGGGGCCTTACGGCGCCTACGCCCAGGCGCTGGCCGAAATGATGCGCGAGGGCGGCTTGTCGCTTGACGATGTATTCGATCGCACGCGCCTGCGGGTCAACGAGGTGACCCAGGGTGCCGAAGTTCCATGGCATGCTTCCAAGGTCAGCGCGCCGTTCGTCTTCTTCGACCGTGCGCCCGATGCGCCCGCGCCCAGAGTTTCCGAAGCCGAATCCCGGGCCAACCGGACAAGGGCGATCCGCGATTTCGACGCACATGAGGCCTATACCGCTGCGCTCGACCGCGACACGATGCGCGGCTATGAGGATTTCCTCGTCGCTTACCCGCACGATCCGATGGCCAAGCGGGTGCGCGCGATCGTTGCGGTGCGGCGCGAGGCGATCACTTGGCGCGAGACCTGGCTGCGGGATTTGCCCAATGCCTATTGGTCCTATCTCCGGCGGTACCCGCATGGTCCGCATGCCTGGGATGCGCGCCGGCGCCTTGAGCATTTCGACGCTGCCCTGGAGCCTCCCGAGCAATTCACCGTCTATGCCTATGATGTGCCGCCGCCGCCGGAGGAGGAAATTGTCTATGTCGATCGCCCGGTGCTTTATTTCGACGATCCGGATTTCGACTTCGAGCCGCCGCCGCCGGTCCCGGTGATTTTCCTGCCGCCGCCGCCGCCCGACTTCGTGGAACTGGTGCCGCCGCCGCCGCCGGTCGATGTCTTTGTCCTGCCGACACCGGTGTTCGTGCCGATACCTGTGTTCATTGACCCGCCGCGTGACATCGTGGCGCCGCCGAACGACATCATCTTCAACAACATCCACAACACGACCGTCATCAACAACATCAACAACACGACGATCAACGAAGGCTCCGGGCAGGCCGGGCAGCCGAACGGCAGCAGCCAAGGCACCCTCACCACAGGCCAGAAGTTGGCCGTCGGCGTCGGCGCCACCGCGCTGGCGGCCAAGGTGGCGCTGCCGCCATTGCTGCAGAAGAGAGCGGCATCCGCAAAGGCTCCCAACAATCAGGCCCCCACCAATCAGGCTCCGGCCAATCAGGGACAGAGCAAGTTGCCGCCGAAACTCGGCCAAGGTGTCACGCAAAGCCAGCAGCCCGGCACCGCGACGCCGAAGCAGAAGCAGACGCCCGGCAGGCTCACGACCGACCACGCCCTGCCGGGCGCGAACGGCAAGATGCTGCCGCTCGTCAACGGGAAGCCCGTCCTCAACGGCCAGAACGCACCCAACGAAAAGTTCAGGAGGGCGCAGGGCAAGCAGGACATGTCGGTCGGCAACGGCCGCAGGGCCACCGGAGACAAGCAACCGGATACCGGGAACGCCGGCGCCGCTGGCACGGGACAGCAGGGGAGGGAGAAATTCCGTAAACTGCCGGCTGCAAATGACGCCTCTGCCGAAAGCGGGCAAAACGCGCAAGACAGGTTGAGGAAGAACAATCCGAGTGCGCTCTCCGGGCAGAACGCGCCCGAGGGCAGGCAGAAGAAGCTGCCCCGCAACCAGGGCTCCTCGTCCGGCCAGGCCACAGTCATGGGGCCAAGTGGTAAGGGTGTCGGTTTGCCGAACGCAACCGAGAAGAACAAGAGGTTGCGCAAGCTTCCCGACGCGAATGGCATGCCTCAGGGCGGTGACGTGAACGTTCAGCGCAACTCCAGGCAAAACAAGCCTAACGGAGGTGCGCAAAGGCGGTTCGAGCAGCAAAATCCGCATATCCAGGCGCTGAGGCCGCAGAAACCACAGTTCAACGCACAGCCGAAGCCCCAGACGCAGGAACGCCGCCTGCCGCAGGTGCAGCAGCCGAGGCTTCAGATGCAGGAGCGGCGTCTACAGCAGGAGCAACAGCCAAGGCCTCAGATCCAGGAGCGTCGCTTGCCGCAGGTGCAGCAGCCGAAACCTCAGATGCAGGAGCGCCGCCTGCCCCAGCAGCAGCAGCAGCAGCCAAGGCCTCAAATCCAAGAGCGCCGCGTACCGCAGGGGCAGCAGCCGCAGCAACCCAAACCGCAACAGCAAGAGGTCAAGAAGAGGCCTCCTTGCGGACAGCAGGGCGAACCTGCCTGCGGCAAGTAGGCGTGTAGGAACTGGGCGAAGGGCGTCTGAACGCGACAAAGTCAAGCGTCCACGCCACGTCCAGCTTTCTTGGACCTATCCTTAGGAGCTATGGCACCGATTTGGGCGCGGCCCGTCAGGCCGCATCGCCCGATCCTGACCCTCGATTATTGCTGGAGGTATCGGCGGCCAAAAGGATCGAGGCCACTTCGTTGCGATCGAGGTCTCCGATCCCGTTGTCCAAGACGGCGAAATTCGACTTTCACCCTGAGGCGTGCTGCTAGTGGATAGAATCTGGCGCTTGATACCCGCCGAACAATCCACGCCAGTGTCGCGCGACATCACAGCGTCGTGATGCTCGGGATAAGCAGGGGTCCAAAAAGCGTTTATGCCATGTTGTCCAACTCGCCGGGTGCTCCCACGACCCGAGCGCCCTCCCCCAACGCTTGGGAGAACACCATGAAACATCTCCTCACGCCAATGACGGCCGGCTTGTTCATAGCCTCCAGCGGCATGGCTTTGGCCGCCGACGTCCACACTGTGACAGGCACGACCGGTCAGCCCAATCAACAGATTGGCAGCCCTCAGACAGGGAGTGTTACGCCGGGGCACGCCAGCACTGCCCCGGGTTCAGCCTTCAACCCGGATGGGAACGCGGGAACGCATTATGCCGGCACCCAGCCGCAGAACTCCAAGAACCCGAAGAGCGTATCCCAGTACGACGTTGCCGGCTTCCAGCAGTCGCATAAGTGACGGAATTGCGCATGAGCGGTGCCGTCCCGGGGTGATAGATTCGCTGCGTCCTGAAAATTGGAGGTCGCAGCGAATCGGCCCGCCTGCAGTGCGGGCCTCGGATCCCGGATTGGAGGAATGCTGGCGGTGGCATGCATCGTTCACGGTGTTCCGGTCGCTTTCGACGCGATACCTTTCGAAAGTATAGATCGGGCCTCGGTTCAAAGTCCGGCCCGCGCTCATCGCGGTGCCCCGCCGGTCAGGCTTACCGGCTTACCTGCGTAGCGCGTGAGCGGTCCTTGGCTCCCGCGTCCCCAGGACTCGGCCCGGACTAGTCCTGCACGCGGCGAGCGACGCCGATGCCCATCAGTTCAATCTAGAGGTGGTTTAGATCCGGTCCCCGGAAAATTGGAGCTTGCGGTGGCGGGGAACTGCATGATGGGAAGCGGACAATGCCCTATCCACGATTTACGAGACGGAATGCTTGAATTTCAATGTCCAATGCTCCCACCCGATCGTCAGGAAGGGCGCCTGGGTCAGAACAATTTGCCAATTTCAGGGTACGATAGATGCCGCGCCAAGGCGCGGATCACCCATTCCGAAAAGCTTGCCATTTTCGAGAAGCACCGGAAGTTAACTGCTACCCGTCCAAGTGAACCTTTCTCCAGCTAAACTACTAATATGGCCAACCTAGGAAAGTTCGTGAGCGGACCAGACGGCGATACCCCTCTACGCTATCGGGTGCACGAAAAGAGCTTGATCTCGCCGACGGCTGGATGTGACTTCTTGGTGCTGGATAAAGCAGGTTCGGGGCTTCATTTCCCGAAACGCCGATGCCGCTGCTGGAAAGCGCGAACTGCGCGGAGGAAATCGACTTTGCGAAATTCCGGCCAGTCCACGTCCGAAAAATAGAACTCACTCCGAGCGCTCTGCCAAAGAAGAAAACCCGACATGCGGATCTCGCCGCTGGTACGGATTATCAGATCTGGATCTGGAAGCCCAACCGTATAGAGATGTTCGTCAATATCCTTAGGGCTGATTGTAGCAAGCATTGTATCAAGTTCGATGCCTTGCTGCATTTTGTGACGAATGAGGCTGCGGACCGCGTCCACGATTTCCTCGCGTCCCCCATAGGCAATTGCGATTGTAACCGTCAGGACGTCATTGCCAGCCGTCTTCTCGGCGGCCGTCTGAAGCACTCTCACCGTCGACGGCGGCAGCAGGTCGAGCCGGCCGGCTGCCTTCAGCCGAATGCATCGCTGCTGGATCAAGGGGTCATCCGCCAACGCCGAAATTTTGCGCTCGACGGCTGCAAGAATGGCAGACACCTCCTCGGCGGGTCTTTGCAGGTTGTCGATCGAGAACACCCAGAGCGTGACCGCGCGAATTCCGAGTTCGATGCACCAGGCAAGCACATCGTCGAGCTTTTCAGCGCCGAGATCGTAGGCGGCGCGGGGATTGGTGTAGCCGCTCCTTCGCGCGAAACGCCGGTTGCCGTCAAGGATGATACCGACGTGACTCGGGCTTGGATGCGCGCGGATCTGGCGCCGCAGCCTGATTTCATAAAGCCAATATAAAAATCCGATCACCGCATAGCCCTGTCGAATGTTCCGTAGCGCGGGCAAGCGATTGCTCGCGCATCTCCTTCGTGAGGAAGCCCGCCGCTACGTGTCCAAAAACACGGCGCGAGCGCGGCGCTCGACCTGCTATTCGTCCGCGCCGGTTTGTGGAAAAATCGTCGTGCTGCGGTTTCGATTCCGCGGGCGCCTCTGCAAAATGGACGCGGTTCACATGGACTTCCAGAGTTTGATCCTTGCTGAAGCGATGCTCCAGTGTCAACGCAACAGCAATTTCGCGGAGCTTCCGACCAATCATAGATCGTTGCGGTGGAGTTCGGTTCTTGGCAAAGCGATTGTGCTGCTCCTTGGTCTGCTCCATCCTGCGCGCCATTGATGTCGTGGGAAGGTTGCAAATGTCGACCTTGGGATGAGCAATGGCGACTACTTTGCGAACGGATCATCGACTAAGCGTAGGAAGAGCAACGCCGCATGGTCTGAGGCAACGGCTTGGCTTATCCGCCACGTACTGGCGGCGGCACGCGCATGTTTCTGCGTCACCAACTGATCCATTGCATTGTCGCTGTCGATGGTTACGAAGGGGCGTTTTAAGCCCCAGATGTCCGCATTGCGAGTAATCGGCTATCAAGGCGGTGTTTTGCTTGACCGCCAAAGCGCACGTCGATGACGGCACGATCGTCATCCGCAGCCTCGAAGGACGGTCGAAAAATGAGCGCGGGCTGCCCGTGGGCGGGCAGGTTAACCCGGCCGACCCAATGTCGCCGGTGCGCGGCGGCAGGAGCTTCTAGTCCAGATCTATGCTTCCGCACTGTTGGGGTTGGTTTCCGAAGCCGACCCTCGAACGAAACCTCGACATAGGTGCCAACTCCGAAGCCTCAAACGGAGCGGTCATGAACTTCCGCTGAATAGAGCCTTCAGCCCCCATTCCGGACGAGCTCTCTACAAAGGGACCGTTCAACCGCGGTTCCCCCGCACCGAAGGAGAAGTCTCATGACCCGCACCTCAATCATCGCCACAGCCCTTGCCGCCGTCGTCGGCTTCATCGCCGCCGAGCCCGCCATGGCCAACGATGTGAACATCGAACAGTATGGCTGGCGCAATTCCGCCGGCGGCGGGCAGCACGGTTACCACAACCGCATACATTTCTATCAGGATGGCCGGTTCAACACCGCGATCGGCCAGCAGAATGGTCATCGCAACCGGTCGGTGATCGGCCAGCAGGGCATCAACAATTATGGCGCGACCTACCAGTACGGCAACCGCAACGCCGCGGGCATTGCCCAGTTCGGCTCGAACCATACGGCCATCCTGACGCAGGACGGCAACGGCAACGTCGCCGCCGGTGTCCAGGTCGGCCACGGGTGCAATGCCGATGTCAGCCAGGGCGGCAGCGGCAATGTCGCCGCCTTCGTCCAGGACTGCCCCTGAACCATGGACGGCCGGCAAGAGTGTTGCCGGCCGCCATCCCTGCAATCGCGAGGAGATCAACCATGACCAGACTGGACAAGCGAACAATAGCAGCATCCGCCGCGCTCCTGGCTGTCATCGTCGCCGGCGCAACCGCCGCAACGGCCGGCAAGGATGGCTCGAATTCCGAAACTCTGCGATGCGAGATCCGGGACACGCTCCAAGGCGACGCCATCCTGCTTGAGCCCGTGGTTTATGCCGACAGAAGCATCAACGGCACCTACACGGTCAGCGTCTCCGGGGGTGGCGCGTCCGGCTCCGCCAGCATCCGGCAGGGCGGCGCCTTCGAGGTCGGTCCCGGCAATCCCGCGTCACTCGGCCGGATGAGCGTGGGAGCCAATGGCGCTGCCTACGACGTCAAGCTGAAAGTGACTGCTGGTGGAGCCAGCGTCACCTGCGTCAAACAGGTGTCCGGCGCGACCTGAGCGCCGGCTATTCTCGAGGATCGAAAGGAGGGCTCCGGGCAACCGGAGCCCTTCCCCTTTACACGATGGGTTCCTTCCGAAGTGATGCAAAAAAAGTATTTAAGGCTTCGGCGGTTCCGTCGAAGGCCGCGCCGCTCCAGGTCTTGAACCGCTGCTGAACGGACCCTTCCGTCACGGTTCAGCTTCGCTGTGCGACTGTGGCTCATCAGATGATGAAGCCACAAGGAGAGGCATCATGAACCGCCAGGTCACAAAACTTATCGCCGCCATCGCGCTCGCGACAGCCATCGGTCTGCCCCTTGTCTCCGCTCCGGCGAAGGCGGGCGGTTCGATCGGGTTCTACTACGCGCCTCCGACGGCCCGCGATGGGCGGGCGCTGGATCTCGGCCTGCGCGCCTATTCGGTCTACAACGGGCTCCGCAGCAGCGCCCATATCAGGCAGTTCGGGTGGAACAATCGTGCCGGCATAGGTCAGGACGGGGCCGGCAATCTCGGCATAATTCGACAAGAGGGCAGCGGTCACTCGGCCACCTTACGGCAGGATGGCAATGACAATTCCTACGGCATCTTCCAGTTCGGCACAGGCACCGACGCCGACGTCACACAGACCGGCAACGGACAGAGCGGCGCGGCGCTGTTGTTCGGCTGGTAAACAAGAAACCGCCCGATTTCGGATACGTGGACGATTGTCCGGCGAATCCCTGCGGTGATCGGCTACGGCCCACAAGCACGCCTCTTGGCAAACGAAGGGGCGGCCATGGGCCTCAATCGTTCCAATTATCCTTCATCCTGTTGCCGATAGGTGTCAAACGGCAATTTTACACGCCGATTCACAGCAGGCGGGGATCATGACGCTTGACGCACCTCCCGAGCCCGGTACAGCGCGTCGTAGCGTTCGACGTTGGCCTGCGGTTTCTTGGCCAGGGTCCAGCAGTGGGTCAACTATCGCCAGGGTCATCGTGTTTGCGTTGTTCACTTATATGAACGGCCCAACGGAACAGGGGCGATCCTGGTCGTCTTGCGCCGTGCTGCTCGCCAACCGTTCAGTAGCGATCCGCCCCTCCAGGGGGTCACGACGCGATGCGTTGCCGTCCCGTGGCAGTCGCGACGACGATGGCTTCAACTAAACTGCGTTCGCCTCGATCGTCGCCACCTTGATCTGCCTTGCGGTCTCAATGCGCCTGATCGGCCCCGGCGCGGTCGGCGAGGCTTGCCGCCAGGAGGCGCACGTGGGCCTCGGCGGCCGCCATAGCTTCATCCTCGGTATCGAAGTCATCCAGCCGCTCGCTGGAATTGAGACGGAAAAGGCCGATCTCCGGCTGGCTGACTCGCGCTTCAGCCGACATGCGCACGTGCCCAACGACGGCGCCCAGTGCATTCGCCACGTCGGCGTGTTCGGCGATGTGGCAGTCATTGCCAATCAAGGGCGGCAGGCCAGCATAGTGGAGCGATGCGGAGGCCCCGAGCCCGATCACCGGCCGGTCGAGCACGATCGACAGCTGCGCCATCCCGCACCGCTGGCGAACCGCCCGCTGGACCAGCGGATTGGCAACGGAGACGCCGCCGTCCAACCCGTCCTCGGCAAAGACCGTTTCAAGGATTGCTTCGGCCGAACGCCGGGTGACGGAAACAAGAACCATCTCAGAGAATGTGTCCGCGTCTTTCGCGATGTGATGCCCCTGGCCGTCGCGTCTGAGTGCGAACAACTCGGCGCCCATTCGCGCCGCAACAGAATCCCAGTTGGCCTGTCGGCCAAGCACATGAGCCGCATCGGACGGCGTGAAGCCGACGATATGCACCAGCCTGCGTCCGGCCAGCCGATCGAGTGTCGCCACCTGCGACGTCAACACGAGCAGCTCATCGAGCGCGGCGGGAATTGCCGAGATGACGGCGTAGAGCCGCGCCTCCGTGGCCGTCAGGCCGGCCGCGAGACGATCAGGGACCCCCGTGCGCAATGCAAAGCGGCCGTCGAGCCGGCTGGTGTTGGGGTTGAGCAATTGACGCTGCAGATCCTTGCGCACGACATCGCCATGCGTCACCGCTGCGAGCGCCAGCGGCACGAGCCGACGCGGCCCCAACACGATGGAAGAAGTCAGGGACCTCTCCTGAAGCGAAACTTCCGAATCTCCCCCGAGGCCGAAGGCGCGCATGGCGACAGCCTCGACCATGGTGCGCTGACCACCGACGGTCGCGCCTTCGGGATCGAGCCGCAGGCGGCCGGCTTCCAGAACGGCGATATCGGTGGTCGTGCCGCCGATGTCGGAAATCACCGCGTCGTCGAGGTCCGTCAAGTACCGCGCTCCTACTAGGCTGGCCGCCGGGCCGGAAAGGATGGTCTCGATCGGCCGCGCGCGTGCAAATTTCATCGTGACCAGCGAGCCGTCACCGCGCACCATCATCAGCGGCGGCGCTATGCCCCGCTTTTGGAGAAAGCCTTCCGTGGCATCGACAAGGTGGGCGATCATGGAAATGAGGCGCGCGTTGAGGGTCGTCAGCGCGCGCCTCGGCCCGCCGAGCTTCGACGACAGTTCATGCGAGCAGGTCACCGGAAGCCCGGTACGCTCACGGATGAGTTCACGCGCCGCGACCTCATGTTCGGGATTGCGAACCGCGAAATACGAGGCCACGGCGATGCCTGACACGGTTTCGGCGAGAGAGGGCAGCGCTGCCGCAAAAGGGTCCAGATCAAGAAGTCTGGATCACCGTGGACGTCTTGCCCGCCTGGGCAAAAAATGACCGGATCGGTGCCCAGCGCCTGTGCCAAACCGCTCCGGACAAGATCGCCTTCGGCGAAGCCGATCATCACCAGGGCGACCCGTCCGCCCTGCCCTTCGATCAATGCGTTGGTGGCGAGCGTCGTCGACATCGACACCAGCTTGATCGCCGAGGAAGAAATGCCGGACTCGTCGACAACCGCGTCGACGGCGCCGCCGATACACTGGGCGAGGTCGTGCCTGGTCGTCAGTGACTTCGCCTTGGCGACGATGCCCATGCCCTCAGACCACAGTACGGCGTCGGTGTGGGTGCCGCCCGTGTCGATGCCGAGATACAGCGGGAACGCCTGCCCGGTACTTATGTTCATGCATCCCCCTCGCCCGGATTGGGCGAGAAGTACCTCGCGAGCTTTCCCGTTTCGCCGTCGAATGCCTTCACATCCGCGGGCGGATCGCGTTTGATTGAGATGTTTGGCCAAGCCGACGCGTATTCGGCGTTCAGCACCAGCCAATCCTCAAGGCCGGACACGGTGTCGGGAAAGATTGCCTGGGCAGGACTCTCAGGCTCGCAGACGCCGCAGTCGATGCATTCGTTAGGATGGATGACGAGCATGTTTTCGCCCTCGTAGAAGCAGTCGACGGGGCAGACTTCCACGCAATCCATGTATTTGCACTTGATGCAGTTGTCGGTGACCACGAACGTCATGCGGCACCCGTGTCGTAGAACAAGTCCACGAGATGGCGGATCTGTTGCTCGGAAACCGGGGCCGTATCCCTCACACTGATGCTCATCGGTTCGATACCCTGCGGCCCTTCAAACCAGCGCGTAGGAGATGTCGAGCGGAACGCGATGATCATCGACCGCCCGAACGCCGGAGATGTTCTCGGCCAGAACGAGCGACGCCTGCCGTTCCTGCTCCGACATGTAGCCGCCCCAGAAGGCGACCACCCCGTTGGGACCGTGCTGGCGGCATTTCTGAACCGTGAAAGCCTCGGCTCAACAGGTATCGGGCATGGCATCGCAGTTCCCCACGCGCTCCTGGAGGAGCTCCTGGCTCCTACTGCGACGCTGGCGGTCATGGACCGCCCGGTCTGGTTCCGGGCTCCCGATGAACAGGCTGTCGACGTGGTGCTGGCGGTGATCTGGCCGCGGGAGCGTGCGGGGGAGTTCATGCCTGCGCTCGCGCGCTTCTGCCGTAAGCTGTCTCGTCTGGACGTCCTGAAAGGGATTCGATGCGCCGCGTCGCCCGACGGAGTCCTGGCATGCCTCGGGGCTTCAGACGGCCTCGGTCATCAACCCCATCCCGCAACCCTGGTCTCCTCGGCGCGGACGGCGGGCGGAGCGACACGGGAGGGCATTCAATGATGGCGAAGGTCGAAGCCGGCCGGAGGATTGCTTGGCGTGACGGAATGATGACCGATCAGGATGTCGCCGACGCGCTGGAATGCGACGTC
>NZ_VFUV01000028.1:0-46133 GCF_006441315.1 Mesorhizobium sp. B2-4-19
GACAGCCTGTTCATCGGGAGCCCGGAACCAGACCGGGCGGTCCATGACCGCCAGCGTCGCAGTAGGAGCCAGGAGCTGCTCCAGGAGCGCGTGGGGAACCGCGATGCCATGCCCGATACCCGTTGAGCCGAGGCTTTCACGGTTCAGAAGTGCCGCCAGTACGGTCTCCTCCGGCACGCCGGACCGGGCAGCCAGGCGGCCGGATACGAGCCGGAGCAGCGGGCGTTTTGCCTGTGCCTGCGCCCGAACGAGAATGTCCCGCGGATGCAGGAGATCGAGAATATCCATGATGGCCTCCTCGCTCTGGCCGGATTGCCGAGACGATCACGCCGAGACGATGGCGCGAAGGTGGATGTCGGTTGGTTGAAGCCTGGCGGACCCGGACGCTGAGCCAGGGGTCAGATCGCGTCCGGGTCAGAGTCCCGCTTTGAGCAGGCGCGCTCCATTGGGGAGAACGAAGGCAGGCAAGGTCAACATGCGCTTAACCTAGCCATTCCGGCTGGCGAGGCAACCCCCGACACGTGGCCGCCCCGGCCTGCATCGGGAATGCCGCTAAGAGGCGCTTCATCCGGTTGCGGGATCGTCGCGCCGGACATAACGGAAGCGAGCAATTCTGCAAGGCCGGGATCGGCTACCAAAGTCCGGGCCTCGTTCAGGGGCATCCACTGCCTCAAGACCTTCGTGTCGCGTGGCCAGCTGACCAGAGTGCCCCAGACGTGCAGTCCGAACACGGTCACGTCGCAGGACTCCTTGCGGCCGTCCGCCAAAACGCGGATCGTGCGGTAGCGGCCGACCGGTTCCGGCCCCGAGCCGTCCGGTGACGCCTGCATCTTGGAACGCCGCCCGTTCGGCCGACCGAAGCTCCGTTCTCGTCCCGGAACACGTGCCTCTGGGGACAGTCCATTGTCCGTCCTGCCGCGGGCAAAGCAGCAGGACTTCCATCGTCCCTTCGCCGCCCATGCGCCAGGGGAGCGCCGCGTACTCGGCCTTGAACGGGGCATCAGCGACAATCTGCCTCTCTCTGCCGCCTGTCATGGCCGCACCGCCTGGGCAGCCGTCGAACCTGAAGGCCGGACGAACGAATGGACCAGGTATTCTGAAGGCCCGACCATCGGCGACAGGCACCAGGGGCACCTGCTCGCTGACCTTGGAAGCGGGCGGTGGCAGGGAAGGCATATAAGCCGGACACGGGAGGTTCTCATCACAAGCTCCATCGATGCGGCGTGTTAAGCCGCAGGAGTAGACCGCAATGTTGTCGAGATTTCCCGGAACAGGCTTACGTGCGGAATTCAGGGTGAGATAACCTGCTCCGGGACAGGACGCGTCCGTTCCCGGCAAGTCTCGACACCTTGATGAAAGTCTCCATGCACATGACCTACACATAGTTATTTCCAGTCTGCTTTCCGACGCGACATTATGCCACCAGTGCGACGGTCGTTAAGAGGGTTTGACTTCCCGGCTCGCGTCGCCAGAATACGGGCGTGACCACGTTCCTTCACACCCGGCTTCCTTTTCGGAAGCGGCCGAAAAACGGCTGCTAGCCCTGGCTCGTCCAGCCTAGGCGCGACGGGCCAGGGATCCTTCCGCAGACTCTCTCTAACTGCGCCGCGGGCTGTTACGCAGCCGCGCGAAGCGCGCCGTCGGAAAGGAAGCCTTCATGGCGAAAAGGAAGGGCAACAAGGAAGCCCGCAAGCCCAAGCAGAACAAGGAGAAAAAGTCCGAGATCGGGTCGGTGTCGGAGCTGATGGCCAGGGTTTCGATGCCCGGAAAGCGGAGGTAAGGCAGGCAACGACGCCCGCAGCAGAAAACGTCGCGACGGAGATCGCGGAAAGCACGAAGGACAGGCCGTTCTTCAGGCGTGCAGCGCGAGACGGCGATCGTCGCTGGCTGCGTTATGACCGCCACGATCCGCTTCGGGGCCTTGCGATGGAACAGATCGCCACCACGTTACGCGCAGCCTTCCGACGACGTAATCGTCGTCGCCATCCGGCGTAGTACCGCTCTTGCAACCGGGCGGCGGCAGGAGAAGACTGGCGGCTACGAAAATCGAAGGAGGGCAGCATGATAACTGGTTCGCAATGCCGGGCGGCAAGAGCCCTCGTCGAGGTCACCCGCGGAAAGCTCAGCATCCGTTCCGGCGTGGACGAGACCGTCATCCATGACTTTGAACGCAAGCTCCAGAAGCCGCCCGAGGCCACGATTGGCGAGCTCGAGGTGGCGCTGGAATTGCTCGGCGCCGTCTTCATCGACGAGAACGGCGGTGGCATCGGAGTGCGGCTGAAGTTCACGGAATCGGAAGCGAAACGGATCGCACGCTTGGAGGGCGAAGGCGGGATCGTCGCGAACGACCGGGTGCCCTGATCCCTGCGGGCGCGAGACCCGTTTTCGTACGCGCTTCCAAAGACTCTGTCGCCTCAGTCTGCCGCGCTCTCAAGGCGATTTGCTGAGGCCCGGGTCGCGGCGGTTCAGCAGAGCCGCCGGAACAACGACGGAGTCGATGCACCACGGGCAACGGGATGCCGCTCGCGGCAACAAACGGCTGCAGGAAAGGCAAACGCGCCTCGACCGGAATATTCTCATGTCACGCTCCATCGGTGCGGCGCGTGGTGCCGCGGGAATGAACCGCATTATCCGAGGGGGTCCCGGAGCAGGCGTTACATGCGGGATACAGGGGGTGGAGTGCCTGCTCCGGGGAAGGACGCGACCTTTCCCGACAAGCCTCGAAATCCTGATGAACGTTTCAATGCATATTGTGGTGTCTACCTGGTCTAGCCGGCCTCTCGGAACGGCGTTCCGTCGCCGGAGGGCATTCCGCTCAGATCACCATGAATGCGATGATCATCATACTAAGAAGGCCGACGGCCACGATCGTTCTGGTCGCCATATCCATTTCTGTCTCCTTCACTGCGATCAGGTGGCCTTCAGGGGCCTGGCGGCGTGCGCCGAAATCCGGGCATCCTGCACTGATGTTTCGATGTTCGATGGAACGAGCCCTGCGACGACGCGGGGGATGTCGCTCCGCAAGATGCCGATGTCTTCCAACTGCCTGTCGTCGAGGCGATGAAGCACGACTGCAGCCTGGCCGCGATGCCAGCGCACCATGGCGCGGAAGACGAGGCCCGCGACTGTCGCGCGCAAACCAGGGCGTAGACCTGATGCAGGAAGGGTTCCTGATTGTTTGAATTCGGACATGATTGCCGCTCCATTCACAGCGTTGATCGAGCCGCCCGCGCGAGAAGCGCAGGGGGCGTGCATGGCATCTGGCGCGTTCCCGTGAGGAGCGCGCCTTCGCTATGTGCTTGACTGTCGTTTTGGGATCCCCGAGGCGGCGAACTTGTGCGTTCGAGCCGCTCGGGGCTATGAGCGGGTCAGGGACGGCGCTAGAAAAGCAAACCAGTTGTTCTCTTGAACGAAACTAAACATAATAGACATATAATAGTTTTAGATGGATTTTTCAATCTGTAAATCTTGAGTGCGGCCTTGCGTCGCCGTCGGAAGCTTTCTTATTACGTTGACTTTATTTTTATCTTCGCCACGATGCACGCCATGAATAGAACGCCATCGTACGGACTTTCCTTCCGGCGGCGGCCTACAGCAGGCCTCAAGCCCTTGATCGTGGATCCGGCCAGTCGTGCGAGGAGCCTCCAGACGAATGCCGCGCTCATCGCGACGCCGAGGGCGATGACTCCGCCCTGACCACCCATGCAGGAAGCGCCCAGCGACAGGGGCGCCGAGGTAGACGCCGATCATCGCGGCCGTCATCGTCACGACCGCCTGCGGCCAGGCCACCAGGCCGGCGATGAAGGATAGGCCGTTCTTTCGCCCGTTCATCTGGTTGAGGTGGCGCACTCCCATAGAGAAAACAGCGCAAGCAGCATGATCCCGAGACCGCCGTTGAAATAGCCTCCATGGGCTGCGTCGACGGTCGTCCCGACGGCACCCCCTCCGGCGGCATGCGTCTCCATCACGCACCTGAAATGATCGTTGAACGCGAAGACGGGAGTGGGCCAGTGCCCAGAGGAACGGAACCACGTCCGCGATTCCTCTTTAGATGAAACGGGAAGCAGCGGCGATCCGACAAGACCGCCTCCGGCAGTTGCTGCCGTGGCCTTCAATCGCCGGCCGCTGTCGAATGTCCTGATCTCCCCGCGAAAACCCGCCGCCACGCCGAGATACCCTGTGTAGACGAGGGCGGGAAGGTCAGGAACGTGCCGCCGCCCCGCCGCCGTGTTCAGCATTCCGGCGAAAAAGGCCGCCGCAGCGAGGATGAGACGGTCTGGCAATGCGGTTCTCCTGCGCGGCGGCAGCGCTCAGGCGGCCGATGGGCCGGGGTCGTCGAACCCGTGCGGAGCCACCGGGACGAGACGGGGCTGGTCGTAGAATGCCCCGCGTATCACCTTCAGCATCGGCTTGCGCTGCGTGGCTACCTGTCGCATCGCTTCCTCCTCCCGCCTTGCGGCCTCGGGCTGGTAGAGCACTTCGCGGAGCAGGATACGTTCTTCCTCACCGTCGACGTTGGTCGTGACGAATTCCTGGCCATCGGAAAGACCAAGCAGCGCCAGTCCGCGCGCGGTCGTGATAGGCAGGAACATCCCGATCGGCGAGGTCATCCGGTCGCTCGAGATCACGCGTGTGTCCGGATCGCGGCCGTTTACGCTGAAGATTACCCGGCTGCTGAGCGTGGCGACGTTCACGGGAATGTCGTCCCGGAACATGACCGTGGCTGACTCGATCTTCCTCTTGAGGATCGGGGCGAGCGGGTCGTCGCGGCCAAGGCAGCGGTCGCGCATGACTTCCAGGATGGTAAAGTCCTTCGTGGTGAGGATGCAGGTTTCTTTTGACATCGTAGTTCTCCATTGCTCCGTCTGGGAGCGCTAACTCGGGACGAGGTGAAGAACCCCTGGCCGCATGCGTGCGGCACAGGGGGCTACGATCCTGCGATGAGGCATCCTCCGCACAGCGAGAGGCGGCTCAGGGGCGTCGACACGGTCATGCCGTCCGTAGCTCGGGCTGCGGCCGTGCAGGCTGTGCGACATCAGTCTGTTCAACGCGCTCGACGGTCAGCCTGTGGATGCGGCCGTCGCGCGACGTCCAGTCAATCGACTGCGAGGCTGACAGGCCGATCAGTGCCGCGCCGATAGGCGTCAGGACAGAGACCTTGCCCATGGCAATGTCAGCCTCGCCGGGGAACACCAGCGTGACGGTCCGGTCCTCGCCCGCGTCGGTGGTGAACCGAAGCGTCGAGCCCACGCGGACGACGTCGGCCGCAATGCGCCTGTCCTCTACCACGCGGGCGCGGTCGAGTTCGGCGAGGAGCTGCTCGGACATGTCCGGATCCCTCGCAGCGCGGGATTCGGCAAGGCGCGATAGGCTCTGATGGTCGGAGCGGGTCATGGTGATGGCAGGCCTGCGCCTGCCCGTGGTGGTGGCCATTTTCAAAACTCTCTAAAATGTTCGAACCGCCGGTGCGGCAACGGCGCCAGCGGAAGATTGTCTGTGTGAATTTGTTTGTCGCCGTTCCTACAGCGCTGCGTATTGCAGCGTGAAGGCTTATGCCCCGCGGCCGGGGCGCGACGCGACCGAGCCGGGGGTTAGTGGCCCTCGATGGGGAACGCCCGTCCGAGCGGGAGGATGCAGCGATCGGTCAACATGCCGTAGAACGTGGGACACCCCAGACACAAAGTCAAGCTGGGTGCATTGCCTGCACCCGCATCCGACTGGCGGATGCTCGTCGCTGCCGCCACGGCTGCTTGACAAGCATGCCGATAACTCCCACCTCTTGGGGCATGACCAGCGTCTTCCCCCTCAACGGAATTCTCTACAGGGTGTGCCCCATCGCGGGCCACTAGCCCCCGGTCAGACGCATTGCGAACGGCTGCGGGGCACGGGTGTCGGGCGCGCAGCTGTGACCGTCCAATACCAGCTTCCTTTCGAGCGCAGTCGTGAACGCCGCATCGTCCCGTTCTTTCGCCGCCACCTCAGTCGAACAAGATCACCCATTGCCGCCCCCGCTGCGTCGGACACATTGCTCCAAGACCAAACCTTTCGCCATATGCGGTGGAAAATTCGGCCAACTGATCTGTGCCGAAGATCTGGCGCTGTCTATCGTCGTGGACGCCGAGTGCTCCGCGGGACGGAAATCTCCCATCATAGATGTTGGCATTCAGCTCAGACAGACGCTGTAGGAGTTTCTCTAGCCAAATCAGCCCAAGAAAACTGGTCCTTTCAACTTCCGAACATCGGGCTCCCGACATGCGGGGGCGACTATCTCATTTCGAAACTAGACGAACATCATGACGACGATCGCGCCGATGACGATCAGGACAAGGCCGCCGATCAGCATCGGCAACAGACTGTTGTCCGGGTCGATACCAGATTCAAACTGCTTTGTTATCGGCTTGTCGCTCTTCTTTCGTTCAGCCATGGCTCGTCTCCTTGCGAGAAAAAATCAGCATCCGTCCGGTAAGGGGCAATGCCTGCGCAGGTGACCGTGACGGCTGTCTGCTCCGTCCTCAAATTGATCCGGCGACGAGATGGCGCGGCTCTTGATCCTTCGCGGCAAGACATTTTGTCTCCGATTGTAAAGAGGCGTCGGCCTTTACCCACCATCTCGCGCCGGGCCGGAAGCTTGGGGTGGTGACGGCCTGCCGAGGAAATGTTGAGGCATCAGTGCGACGTCGGCCAACGTGTAACGATCGAGGATGCTCTGGAAGGAGGCTATCGCTTCGCCAAACATGCTTGAAAGCTTGCAGGAGCCGGTGAGCACACATTGGTTTCCGGAGGCAAAGCACTCCACAACCGCGAAATCCGGCTCGGTCAGCCGTATGACTTCGCCGATCCGGATCATCTCGGGCCGAAGTCCCAGAACAAGGCCGCCGGAACGGCCGCGGACCGCCTTCAGGTAGCCGCCGCGCGTCAGGGTATTGGCGACTTTGTTGAGGTGTGTCTTCGAAACCTTGAAGGTGCGGGCAGTCTCCTCGATCGTGATCAGGCGATCGCCAGCGGAGGCCGCGTACATCAGCATCCTCAAAGCATAGTCCGAGAAATTGGTCAGCCTCACCGGCGGTTCCTCTCTTGGATTGGCGGGCTGTTACGGGAATCACTCACAAACCAATTCGGCATCACAGGTCTTTCTCGGCAATCGGTTCGATGCCCATCGTAGGCTCTCCGCGACTGAAGGCGACCGCGAGGCGAAAGCTGTGAGCGATGCGCAGCGCGCGATCCATGAACAGCACCGCAACCCCGGGCGGACAGATGCGATGCACCGTGGCGCGAAACAACTTCAACCAACGCCGGAAATGCACCTCGCCGAGGCCGGCTATCGCGAGATGTGGTGGCAGGGGCCGCCCTTCATATCGGGCCGTTCGCAGCAGTGTCGCGGACCAGAAGTCGCACATCTTTGCCAAATGACGCGGCCATTCGTCGGGCTGTATCCTCTGGTGGAATATGGGGCCGAGAAGCTCATCGCGGCGAATTTCATCGTAAAAGCCGTGAACCACACCATGGATCATGGTCTCGTCAAGCACATCCGGCAACGGGACGCCGTCGACGATGATCGTTCTCTTGCTCCGACTATTCCCGCTCATAATGCGCGCTCCGATTTCCGCAAGGCCAAGGCGGCATTGGCATCGTCGCCAGGCACAATCCAACCTGCCGACGGTACGGGTTCCTTGAGAGTGCTGTCCGACTGTCGATGCGAATGGATTGCCTCATCCGCAGCACCGAAAGTGCGCATCCTTGCAGCCGCGTTCTGCGACGAGGATCGATGGCTTGCATTCTCATGGTGCCTTGGCATGGACTCGAACAAGCATCCCAACTAAAACATATATTGTCAATCTATGTTTTAGGAAAGACGGTCATGAAGTGAGTATACAATGGATTGGAGGGCGTTCTGCTGAACCGCAACCTGCCGAAGGCCGGGCTTATTCGGAGTGCCTCATAGCCGAAGCGTCGACAGGTTGGGCATTCCGCATGGCACAGATGCCAGCAGCGTACGTCCGCGACCAACGGGGTCTAGGCATTGCTCAACTGCCTAGGCATGACAATGCCAGGCTCGACCTGGCGAGTGTGCGAATTGGTAGAAATGGTCGGATACAGGTCAGCATCGAGTATCGCCATCACCTCACCGGCTGACTGTGCCTGTCGCAGTCCCTCTCGAATCTGAGGCCTCCCAAGCACCCGGCACACCTGTGAAAGAGCGGGAAGGAAAGCGGAAACGGCAGAGCGCGGCCAGAGCAACGTGTAAACGATATCGACCGGGTCGTCGTCTGGTCCGTCAAAATCGATAGGCGGAGCCAGTCGTGTGAAAGACACGCAAGGCGAAGAGATCATGTCGAGCAGAACGTGTGGGATCGCCACGCCGCGGCCGATACCCGTCGAGCCGAGGCCCTCGCGATACAAAAGACCACTGAGAACCACATGTTCGTCCAGCCCTGATCTCCGTGCAATCCTGACGGCGATCCTCGACAAGGCCGAATGCTTTCCCTTAGTCGCGAGGTCAAGCGAAATGTCTTCTTCTGAAAAGATGTGGGGGATCATCACAGTCGCCTCTAAGCCGATCCAAACGCGATTGCGAACGAGCGTTCGGCCACATTGCCTACGCAAGGCAATGTTCACTTTTGACTGAATAGGGATCCTGGCCGTCCCGGACGCAAAGCCAGGGTCTTTTCGCGTCCGGGCTAGAGGCCTGCTTTGAAGCGCCGTGGATATCGTCGGAGATTTTGCATGAAAATATGCATAACAACAAAAATGTAGTGAAGGTCTTTTTGGAATCAAGCGACGTCGATAGTGGCGGGTCGCTTCAGAGTTATCAGATGTTGCGGGTATAACTCCTTCGACCATTTGACACGTGCTGCCCCGGTTCGCGAGATATCGCGAATGATCCTCGGCCCTTGTCGATGCGCATTCTGCGATCTTCGCCGACGCGTGACTGAAGAGAATTCTTGGATGCGAACAAGGGGCACCAGACAAACGCAAAAATAATGCACTGAAACGCCATTTAATTTCGTTTGACGAAGATGGCCGTCTCCTCCTTGCTTGGGCGAGACCGAACGGGCCGTGTCAGCGCGATAGGATCGGATTTTAGGCCTTCCAGATTTCGGCTGTCGCACGGCTTCTACCCAAGCAAAGGAGTACCGTGATGAAAAAGCTTGCCCTCGCAGTTGCCGTGACAATGGCCTGTTCGTTTTGCGCCATGGCGGCTAGTGACGTCGCCAAATCGCCGCCGCCTGCTCCTTACGAACAGGTCAGCAAACTTGTGAAATTGCCCGACTTCCTCCCGGGCATGGGTCAACTCTTCGTCGATCCGGCGACGTTGCCGGCCGGTCCGTTCCTTGCCTATGACCACGACGGCAAGCTTGTCAGCAGCATCTACATGCTTCCGATCAAGGAACTCAATCCGGACAAGCGTTTTGACAACCTCGCGGCGCCGGGCGGCAACGTCGACCATGTCGACGTCTACTACAATGCCGGGCACCCTGGCGTTCCAGAACCGCACGTCCACGTGGTGCTGTGGCATGTCTCGGCCACCGACGAGGCGCGGGTCGCCAAATGACACTCACGCGCCGTGAGATACTTGGCGCGGGCGGCGGTTTCGCCGCCCTGGCGCTTTCGTCTTTAGCCGTGTGGGCCGGCGACATCGTCGACATCGCGATGAAGGGTCGCGACGATGGCTCGCACGTCTGGTTCGACCCTATCGGCGTTCTGATCAAGCCAGGTCAGACGGTCCGCTGGACAAACCTCAATCCTGGCAACTCGCACACGACCACGGCGTACAGCCCGAAGAATTTCGGGCGGCCGCTGCGCATGCCCAAGGCCGCAAGACCATGGGCCTCGGACTACCTCCTGCCTAACGAGACCTTTTCGGTGGCCTTCACCGAACAGGGTGTCTATGACTATTTCTGCATTCCGCACGAGCATGCCGGAATGGTCGGCCGCATCATCGTCGGCGAACCCGTGACAAACGGCTGGACCCAACTTGACGGAGCCAATGGCGACCTCCCGGAGGAGGCCCTCAAGGCGTTTCCGACAGTCGAGGAAATCATGGCGAAAGGGATCGTCCGGCCCGCTTAGGCTGTGCATGAGACACACGACCGCCAGCAACAAGGAGAATTGAATACGACGATGGGAACGGGAGCGCCAGATTCCTCGCCATCGTCAGCGTCGATCAATTTGGGGGCGATCGTTATGACAGCCAATATTTTCCCGGGCGAACCTCAATCACGGTCCCAGGCGACACGGGACGACAGCGCTCATGCGATGGACGTGCCCCCGACCGCAGCCCAACAGCGTGAGCGTGCGACGAACCGGCTTGCAGCTCTGGGCGAGATGACGGGCGGCATTGCCCATGACTTCAGAAACCTCCTAGCAGTCATCGAATCCGGCCTGCGGCTTGCCGAAAGGCGAGCCGACGAACCCGAAAGCGTGCGGGCCTACATCGCGGCGGCGCGGCAAGGAATCGATCGAGGGATCGAGCTAACGTCTCAACTGCTCGCCTTCGCAAAACATCAGGAACTCGATGCCCATGCGGGCGACCTGAACGAGTTCCTCAGGTCTTTCGAGCCCTTCCTCAGGTATGGCGCGGGACCAGATGTCAGGGTCAAGCTCGAACTCGGTTCCGATGTCCCGCTCTGCATGGTCGACCCCGCGTTCTTCGATGCAGCCGTGCTTAACCTCGTCATCAACGCGCGCGATGCCGTCTCAAATGACTCCGAAGTCCGGGTCACCACCGGACGACTGGTGCAGACGACCGCCTCACCTGATCCGCCCGGGCCGGGAAGCTACGCCTACGTTCGGGTCGAGGACCACGGTTGCGGCATGGCTCCGGAGGTGTTGCAGAAGGTTTTCGATCCCTTCTTCACGACGAAGGGCGAAAAAGGCACAGGGATAGGACTGTCGCAGGTGCAGGCATGGCTGGATATGGTGGGTGGCCGGATCCGAATTGCAAGCGAGCAAGGCATCGGAACGACGGTCGACCTGCTGTTCCCGTCAATCCAGGCGGAAGCCTAACAGGGCTCCTGCTATCTCCTCTCGTCGCGTGCGACGGAATGCAATCCTGCCAGCGCAGGACCTACCACGCTCTCATCCGCACTTGCCGATTGCACCGCGTAAACCGGATACGAGAATTGCGGCATTTCAGGCACAAGATGAAGCCGGCCTGCTTCTATGTGAGATTGCACTGAGCTCATTCTGAAATATCCAGAGCCGCCTGTCGCAAGAACATAGTTCAGGGCGAGCGGACCGAGATCGAAGGAAAGATCCGGCGCAGCACTCGGGAAATTCATCCCGTGGTGAAGTCCAAAATCCGGCCCCCAATCCATATAAACATATGATTCATCCACGACACGGGCATCGGAATTGGTAGTCACCAGGACGAGCTTTTCTTCCAAAAGCAGATCGATTTTCAAACCCGGTCTGTGCGGGGGCGCGTACATGATGGCCAAGTCGACCAGTCCCGAGGCGACCTGGTTGATCAGATCCTGTGGCACGTCGACGTGCACTCGCAGCGCGATATCCTGAAGCGATTGGCGCATCCAGCGGACCCAGTCGAGCAGAAGAGGTTGCGCAAGGCTGACTTCGCTGCCGACCGTCAGGACGGCCCGGCGCCCTGGAGGCACGGCAACCTGGTGAAGGGTGCGTTGCCATAGTTGGACGAACATCGGGGCGTGGCGCAGGAATTGCTCGCCTGCCGGAGTGAGCGAAGCTCCGCCTTTGTGCCGAACGAAGAGCGGTCGACCCAGTTGCTGTTCAAGGTTGCGGATTCGCGCGCTCACGGTCGTCTGAGCGACGTTCAGGCGTTCCGAAGCTCGAATGAAACTCCCTGTAGAAACGATCTCGATAAACGTGCGAGCCAGTTCAATATCCATGAGCGCTAATAGCATAAAAATTGCGCTTAAATGTCAATGAATTTCGTTTGCCACACAACAAGCGAGAACATTAGGCTTCGGTAATCGACCAAGCAACGCGCTGAATGCTGCGCAGCGCCAAGTTGGAGCGGGCGCGAGCCCTCTCCATCCTCACCTATCGTTTTGCCTGCAGTGTCACAGGAGAAATCATGTCGACGAAAGAGAAGAACGGCCAAAGCGATGTAGGACGTCGTGACTTTCTGAAACTGTTCGGCGCGGCCGGTGCGGCAGCAGGCACCCTGCCGTTTGGCGGATCCGCATCAGCGGACGAGATTATGGCAGCGGCCGCAACAGACACGAAACATCATCACGCCGCCGCCGAACCTCACGCCGGAGGCGCTGGCTACGAATTCTTCAATGTCGACGAATCCGCCTTCGTCGAGGCGGCGGTCGACACGCTCATTCCCAGCGATTCAACCGGTCCCGGCGCCAAGGAGCTCGGCGTTGCGACCTACATCGACCGGCAGATGGCCAGCGGATACGGCAAGGGCGACCGGCTGTACCTGGAAGGGCCGTTTGGCGAGGGTGCGCCCGAGCAGGGCTATCAATTGCCGATGACACCCTCGGAGCTGATCCGGGCGGGCATCGCCGATGTCAACGCCGTTGTACAGAAAAGCCACAAGAACAGCTTCGCGGCCCTTTCGGCAAAGGACCGCGCCGCGGTTCTGGCCGACCTTGACGCCAAGAAGACCGAGCTTCCAACAGTGCCGACCGGAACATTCTTCGGGCTTCTGCTGCAACTCACGATCGAAGGCTATTTCGCGGACCCGATGTATGGCGGAAACAAGGACGCGGCGACCTGGAAGATGATCGGCTTCCCCGGCGCGGATGCCATGTACGCGGACAAGATCGAGCCGTTTCGGAACAAGCCCTACAAGGCTGAACCAAAGGGCATCCAGGACCTCATTTGATCGTCGGAAGAGAAGGAGATTTTGACATGGCCACCAAACTGAACGCGGTCGATGTCCTGATTGTCGGTCTTGGGTGGACAGGCGGCATCATTGCCAAGGAGCTTGCGTCAACCAAGCTGAAGATCGTCGCCCTCGAGCGGGGAGGCCCGCGTGACACCAATCCGGACTTCTAGAACGTGCGGCGGGAGACCATCACATTCCGCAATGGTGAATCGCAAACGGCGCTGCCTATGCGTCAACTCGGCTCCTTCCTGCCCGGCCAGGGCGTCGGCGGCGCCGGCGTGCACTGGAACGGCGTGACCTGGCGCTGGCTCGAATGGGATCACCAGGCGCGCACCCGGACCGTCGACAAGTACGGCGAGAAGATCATCCCCTCGGACATGCACCTTCAGGACTGGCCGATCACCTACGACGATCTCGAACCCTATTACGACAAGTTCGAGAAAACCTGCGGCACCTCCGGCAAGGCCGGCAATCTCAACGGCCGGAAAATCGACGGCGGCAACATCTTTGAGGGATCGCGAAAGGAAGATTACCCCAATCCGCCGATGATTGCCGCGCAGAGCATGGTGATGTTCGAGAAAGCGGCCCGCAATCTCGGCTACCATCCTTTCCCCAATCCCTCGTCCAACGCGTCGCGCGACTACGTCAATCCCGACGGGGTGGCCTTCGGCCAATGCCACTATTGCGGCTTCTGCGAGCGCTTCGGTTGCGAGGCCAATGCCAAGGCGAGCCCCCATTTCACCGTCATTCCGCTGGCGCTGAAGAACCCGAATTTCGAACTGCGCACAAATTCGATCGTGCTGAAGGTCAATCTCGACTCGACCCGCAAGAAGGCGGTCAGCGTCACCTATCTCGACGCGCGCGGGCGCGAATTCGAACAGCCTGCCGACCTCATCATCCTGTCGGCCTATGCGCTCGGCAACGTCAATCTGTTGCTGCAGTCCGGCATTGGCGTGCCCTATGATCCGGCAACGGGGAAGGGCGTGGTCGGCCGCAACTATGCCTATCAGTGCGGTGGCGGGGCCACCGCCTTCTTCGACAAGAAAACCATCCTGAACCGCTACATGGGCGCCGGTGCGCTCGGCACCTGCATGGATGATTTCAACGGCGACAACTACGATTTCGTGAAGGCCGGCTACATTGGCGGCGGCGGCATCAGCTGCAGCAACTCGGGCGCCCGGCCTATCCAGTCGCATCCAACTCCGCACGGCACACCGCGTTGGGGCTCCGACTGGAAGCAGGCAGTGGTCGACAATTATGACCACGCGGCCAGCGTTGGCAATCAAGGGGCCGTCATGGCCTACCGGCAGAACTACCTGAGCCTCGATCCGACCTACACCGACGTCTTTGGACGTCCGTTGATGAGGATGACGTTCGACTTCCAGGACAACGAGGTAAAGCAAATGAACGGTCAGGCCGACATCTGCGTGGAGATCGCCAAGGAAATGGGCGCGACCAAGGTCGATCGGGGCATTCCGCCTGTGCCCTATTCGATCGTGCCATATCAGAGCACGCACAACACTGGCGGGGCGGTCTTCGGAGCCGACCCGAGCACCAGCGTTCTGAACAAATATCTCCAGGTCTGGGATGTCCCGAACGTATTCGTCACTGGCGCTTGCGTGTTTCCGCAAAACGCAGGGAAGAATCCGACCGGGCCGGTGGGCGCTCTTGCCTACTGGGCAGTGGACGCGATCAAGAACCAGTATCTGAAGAGCCCAGGCCAATTGGTTCCCTCCTGAGGCAACGCCTGCCGGACCCGGATCCGCGGTTCGGGTCCGGCAGGCTGGGTGTGTTTCGAACCTCTTATTGCCGGGAGCCGGCTCTACCGGAACCGACCCGTAACTCATTGAAGGCAGCAAACATGAAATCGACCATGCTTGGATTGGCGGCCGCAATTCTCACCGCAGTCGGTTCAGCGCATGCGCAGGACACATCTCCTGGCAATGCTGAAGCCGGCGCCGTCGTCTTCAAGAGATGCATGGCCTGCCATGCGGTGGGCCCTGATGCCAAGAACGGAGTAGGGCCCGTATTGAATGGCGTCGTCGGCCGTGCGGCAGGCACGTACCCGGATTACAACTATTCCGCCGCGAACAAGGATTCGGGCCTGACCTGGGATGAACCGACGCTGACCACATATCTGCACGCGCCGCGCAAGTTGGTGCCAGGCACAAAGATGACATTCGCCGGTCTCAGCAAGGACCAGGAGATCGCCGATGTGATCGCCTACCTGAAACAGTTCAACGCTCAAGGACAGAACGTCTCCCCCTGAATCAGGGGCGACCTGTCCCGGCTTGCAAGCAAGCACATGAAGTTCCTCCTGCATCAGGGTCTGGGGTATTCCACGGTTCATCAGATCGGCGACCACCTGCGAAGCCATGGAACTGGCCATCACTGGATCGAGCGATATCGCGGCAGCATTTTCGTGATCGTATCCGATCAAGCCGACGAGAAGATCCTTCGAAAGGAGTTCTCCGGGCTTCTCGATGCCGTCAACGAAAAGGAGACGGACGGATGAGCGGAAAAGTCTTCGACGAGAGAGTAAAACTGAAGCGGGCCTATGAGAGCCCTGCTGCCGACGATGGCACGCGGGTGCTGATTGACCGGCTTTGGCCGCGCGGGGTCAAGAAGACCGACGCCGCCATCGACTGCTGGATCAAAGAACTCGCGCCAAGCACCGAGCTTCGGAAATGGTTCGGACACGATCCCGCCCGCTGGCAGGAATTCCGTCGGCGATATGCGGCGGAAATCCACGAGCGTCGCGATGACCTCGACCGGCTGCGCGACCTGATGCGGCAGGGCGCCGTCACACTCGTCTACTCGGCTCATGACGAGGCCCACAACGATGCCATCGTCCTTAGGGAGGTTTTGCTGAGGCATCGATAGAGACGCCGCGCCGGGCTGCCTTGGCCTTCAAAGACTTTGGGCGTGCGATCACGACAGCGAGACCAAAATCACCTTTCTGGAACCAAACAGAAGAAGCCTCATCAAAGCGCCGATGGACACGTTCACGTTGAGGAGAAAAACGATGAAATTCTTTGTCGATACCGCCGATATATCTGAAATTCGCGAGCTTGCCGCTGTTGGCATTCTCGATGGGGTGACCACAAACCCGTCCCTTATCGCAAAGACCGGCCGACCGATCAGGGATGTGATCAAGGAGATTTGCCAGACGGTCGAGGGCCCGGTTTCAGCGGAAGTCACCGCGACCGACTTCGACGGCATGATCGCCGAGGGAGAGCGTTTAGCCCGCATTGCGGCCAATGTGGCCGTCAAGGTGCCGTCGACCTGGGATGGATTCAGGGCCTGCCGGGCGCTCAGTCAGCTCGGACACAAGGTCAATGTCACGCTGTGCTTTTCGGCCAACCAGGCTCTGCTCGCGGCCAAGGCGGGCGCGACCTTCATTTCGCCATTCGTCGGCAGGCTCGACGATCTCGGTCTGGACGGCATGGAAGTGGTCCGGGAAATCCGCGCGATCTACGACAATGACAAATCCTTCACGACGGAGATCCTCGCGTCTTCAATTCGCACCCCTCTCCACGTCAAACAGGCGGCGATGGCAGGCGCCGATATCGCGACCGTGCCGCCGGCGGTGCTCAAAAATCTCGCCAGGCACCCGCTCACCGACAAGGGCCTCGAGTCCTTTCTCGCCGATTGGCGTAAGACGGGGCAAGCGATCCTGTGACCGCCCGCATTGGGGTCGCCGATCCCACATAAAAATTGCACACAATTGCAGATTAAATTCGTTTGCATGGTACCGGAGATGGCGGGAAACTGACGCATAAGAGCTGCGCAAGTCCGCATCCAACAGGGCAAAACCAGCCCTTTCCAGACTGTGATGCCCGCGAGGTTCCTGCTTCTCGGCCATAACGAGCGATTTTTACACAGGATCGCCAAGGGAGAGGAAGATGGTTGAAGGACATACCAAATTAGCTGGACCTGATCTGGCTCAGGGCGTCGCGGTGTCCGACCTTCCCGACGGCGGAAAGCTTGTCGGTCACTGCGGCGATGAGCAGGTGTTGCTGGTGCGCCGAGGGGCCGAGGTCTTCGCCACCGCGGCGACATGCACGCATTACGGCGGCCCGCTCGTTGAAGGTCTTCTGGTGGGAGATACCGTCCGGTGTCCCTGGCATCACGCATGCTTCGATCTGCGGACCGGCGAGGCCTTGCGCGCTCCCGCCTTCAACCCACTCGCTTGCTGGTCGGTTGAACAGCGAGAAGGCAAGATATTCGTGGTCGAGAAGCGCAAACGAACGGCAGCCAAGCTGCGAGATGGCAATGCGGCTCCGGACAAGATTGTCATCGTCGGCGGCGGCGCGGCCGGCTTCGCCGCCGCCGAGACACTGCGGCGCGAGCAATACCAGGGCAGCATCGTCATGATCAGCGATGACCAAGCGCCGCCCGTCGACAGACCGAACCTCTCCAAGGACTATCTCGCCGGAAAGGCGCCGGAGGATTGGATCCCGCTCCGCGGGGAGAAGTTCTATTCGAAAAACAATATCGACCTGCGTCTCGATACGAAGGCCGATCGCATCGACCTGCATTCACGCGAGGTTGTCCTCGCGGATGGCGGCAGGATTGCCTACGAAAGGCTGCTGCTGGCCACGGGGGCCGAACCGGTTCGGCTTGCTATCCCCGGAGCCGAGCAATCACCCTTCCACACGCTGCGCTCTCTCGCGGATTGCAAGGCGATCATCGAGCGGGCCACGAATGCGCGACGCTGCGTCGTGCTTGGCGCCAGTTTCATTGGCTTGGAGGTTGCGGCGGCCCTGCGCTCGCGCGGCATCGACGTTCATGTCGTAGCGCCAGACAGAAGGCCTATGGAGCGGGTCCTGGGTCCGCAAATGGGCGATTTTATCCGCGCCCTCCATGAGGAGAAGGGTGTCGTGTTCCATCTCGAGGACACTGCGGCCAGCATCGACGGCGGCAAGATGAAGCTCAGCAGTGGCGGCACGTTGGCGGCCGATTTCGTCGTGGCCGGCGTCGGCGTGAGGCCACGCACTGGGCTCGCGGAAAAGGCTGGGCTCAAGCTCGATCGCGGTGTCGCGGTGAACTCGTTCCTGGAAACGAGCGCGCCCGGAATATTCGCGGCCGGCGACATTGCCCGGTGGCCCGACCCTCATAGTGGCGAGACCATCCGGGTAGAGCACTGGGTCGTTGCAGAGAGACAGGGGCGCACCGCGGCACTCAACATGCTTGGCAATCGCGAGAAGTTCGCCGCGGCGCCGTTCTTCTGGAGCCAGCATTACGATGTCCCCATCAACTATATCGGCCATGCCCAGCGATGGGATGAGATCTCGGTCGATGGAGACATCACGGCCAGGGATTGCCTGCTTCGTTTCAAACGGGAAGGGCGCACGTTGGCTGTCGCTTCGATCTTCCGCGATCTCGAAAGTCTGGAGGCCGAGGCGGAAATGGAGCGCCAAATGACAGGCTAGAAAGCGCTCTCGAGCACCGACGAGAGCGCAAGGGAATGGCGGAGCAGGTATGTCGTCGTGACGGAAAGGAGTTTGACCTATGTCCACATTGCAACGGGAATTTAACGTCGGCAGGGATTTGCGCATCGTTGCGCCCATTCAGCATTATTCAAAGATCATCGAGTTCGCCAAGGAGGTTGCCAGGGAAGAAGCCCATCAGATGCCGACCTCGGTTGAAATCTTTTCGGACAGCGGTCGCTGGTACTGCCAGGTCCGTCGCGGCAATGAAAAGACGCGGCCGATGGGACCCTATACCAAACTACAGGCTGAACGGATTCAGGAAGCTCGCAGAGCGTTGATAGCCAAAAGAGGCACCGCTCGGATTATGTTCGAGTAGGACGGGGACCTAACGATCACGCCGGCCGGCGTACTTCTCACCACAACGATCGTTCGTCATTGAGTTTGTTGGAACGTTGCGAGGCAGGCCTCCGGCCTTTGCCGCATTGTGAACCAGGTCTCGCGCGGGACCTGTTGACGCTCCCGTTTGCCGAGCCGGCATCATCTTCAACCAACGGAAGGAAAGCCGATATGGGCTACAAGTCGATCGTTCTCAATCTCGACATCGACGGGATAGTCGCTCCTGTTGTCAAGCTCGGTGTCGATCTGGCCCAGCGCTTCGATGCGCGCCTGGTAGGCCTCTCTGCTGCCGACGTTCCACCGCCTGTTGTAATGGAAGGAGGAGTGGCCTTCGAAGGAGAGAGCATGATGCGCCAGCGGAAGAACATCGAGCGACGAATTGAGGACCTCCGCGCCGAGTTCGAAGGCTTTGCTGGCGCAACGGTTGATACGGAATGGCGTGGGGCTGTGGGCAATCCGACCCGCTTGCTGATCGACGCGGCGCGCGTGGCCGATCTCATCGTCACAGCGTCGCCCGAGGGGGCCGCGTCTGGGAACGTTCATCGTTCCACCGATCTCGGCAATCTGATCCTTCAGGCTGGACGCCCTGTACTGGTCGCCTCGACCAACCAGGAAAACTTCCGCATCAACAAGGTTATTGTTGGATGGAAGGATACGCGCGAAACCAGGCGCGCGGTTGTTGATTCCATGCCCTTTTTGCAAATGGCTCAGGAGGTTCGCGTGATCACGATCGACAATGACGCGACCGACGAAACCTGGAACAGTCTGGACGATGTTGTTGCCTTACTTTCCTTTCACGGCGTAAAGGCGAAGGCGGAA
Source organism: Mesorhizobium sp. B2-4-19 (assembly GCF_006441315.1). Classification (NCBI taxonomy): domain Bacteria; kingdom Pseudomonadati; phylum Pseudomonadota; class Alphaproteobacteria; order Hyphomicrobiales; family Phyllobacteriaceae; genus Mesorhizobium; species Mesorhizobium sp. B2-4-19. The sequence continues at coordinate 19,468 of NZ_VFUV01000028.1, forward strand.
GTGTTTCCGGAAAAATCCGATGGCGGGACGATCGCCGACGTGGCCGAAGCGATGCATGCGGATCTGATCATATCCGGCGCCTACGGCCACAGCAGGTTCAGGGAGTGGATCTTCGGCGGTGCTACCCGCTCGCTGCTGGAAAATGATCGATTGAACCGGGTCATGTCGAATTGATCGTTGATACACCAATAGTGGAGCGCATCGCCACAAGCTGACAAATCCTCGAAGGCATCCAGGCCCCTCTGGGTTCGCTGCCCATCAACCATGGCAAGCCTGTCGGCCGGACTTATCGGAAGAGCTCATGCTTGTTATTCGCCTTCTGTGGCGATCAACATCCAATTCCGTTTCTTCGACTGAGTTTCACAGGCGAACGTCCACGTATCGATCATCTCGACGATCTGCCGGGGATCGCCGGCGACGACTGCATTGTTGGCCGAGCGCGTGACACTGACCACGTCGGAAACATACTGAACAACGATCTCAGCGGTGCCATTCCCCAGGAAAGCGTCGACGACCTTTGCTTGGTCCGTGCTTATGAAGGTGAGCTCCAGCATTTCTTGCCGATCCCGGCGTTTGACGATCTCTCGCTCGAAGGCGGCAAGCACCTCCGGTCCGACAAGGCGCTGCAATGTCTGGATGTCACTATCCGCAAACGCCCGCAGGATGGCTTCATAGGCCCTCTTGGCGCCGGACAGAAATGCGGCGAGGTCGAAATCCGGGTCGACCTTGCGAAGCGCATCTTGGGGCGTGTCCGCGGAGGACGTGTGTTCAGCACTGCCGTCCCGCCGCGCCGACGCAGTTTCCCGCTTGGCCTTCTCCTCGTTCCAGCGCGACAGAAGCTGGCTCCAGCTCCCAAGCATGGCCCAATAAAGCGCGATGATCGCCACGAGCAAGATCTGGCTGTTCGCATCTGTGGTCTCGTTCATGGTATTCACCCAACGACTTGTCGAAAATACACACCTCAATGGATGCGTGGCAGCCTTTCCCACTGATGGAAGGGCGGCGGCGAGGGCAGCTGCCATTCAAGCGTGGTCGCCCCTTCGCCCCATGGATTGGCGCTGGCCGGGCGCTTGCGGCTGAAAGCTTCCGCGACCGCGACGAAGAAGATGATCAGCCCCGCGGTCGAGATGTAGGATCCGATCGAGGAGACGAAATTCCAGCCGGCGAAAGCGTCGGGATAGTCGGCGTAGCGGCGCGGCATGCCGGCCATGCCGAGGAAATGCTGCGGGAAGAAGACGAGATTGACGCCGATGAACATCGTCCAGAAATGCAACTTGCCCAGCGTCTCGCTATACATGTAACCGGTCATCTTGGGGAACCAGTAGTAGAAGCCGGCGAAGATGGCGAAGACCGCGCCCAAAGACAGCACATAGTGGAAGTGGGCGATCACGAAATAGGTGTCGTGCAGCGAGCGGTCGATGCCGGGGCTGGCGACCATGATCCCGGTGACGCCGCCGATGGTGAAGAGCAGGATGAAGCCGGTCGCCCAAAGCATGGGCGTCTTGAACTCGATCGACCCGCCCCACATTGTGGCCAGCCACGAAAACACCTTCACGCCGGTCGGTACGGCGATGACCATCGAGGCGAAGGCGAAGTAGCGCTGGCTCTCGACGGAGATGCCGGTCGTATACATATGATGCGCCCACACGACGAAGCCGATCGCGCCGATCGCCACCATCGCATAGGCCATGCCGATGTAGCCGAAGATCGGCTTCTTGGCGAAGGTCGAGATGACGTGGCTGACGATGCCGAAGCCGGGCAGGATCATGATGTAGACCTCCGGGTGGCCGAAGAACCAGAACAGGTGCTGGTAGAGGATCGGGTCGCCGCCGCCCTCGGGAACGAAGAATGTCGTGCCGAAGTTGCGATCCGTGAGCAGCATCGTGATCGCGCCGGCAAGCACCGGCAGCGACATCAGCAGCATGAAGGCGGTAACCAGCATCGCCCAGGCGAAGAGCGGCATCTTGTGCATCGTCATTCCCGGCGCACGCATGTTGAAGATGGTCGTGATGAAGTTGATCGCGCCGAGGATCGATGACGCTCCCGCAAGGTGGATCGAAAGGATGACGAGGTCGACCGCGGGGCCTGGCTGGCCGGAGGTCGAAAGCGGCGGGTAGAGCGTCCAGCCGCCGCCATGGCCGAGCGTGCCGGGCGCTCCCGGCACGAACATCGAGGTGACGAACAGGGCGAACGCCATGACCAGCAGCCAGAACGAGATGTTGTTCATGCGCGGAAACGCCATGTCGGGCGCGCCGATCATGATCGGCAGCATCCAGTTGCCGAACCCCCCGATCAGGGCCGGCATGAGCACGAAGAAGATCATGATAAGGCCGTGGGAACTGACGACGACATTGTAGGTCATCGGATCGCCAAATATCTGCAGGCCGGGCTCCTGCAATTCCATGCGGATCAACACGGAAAGCGCGGTACCGAAGACCCCTGCCATGATCGAGAACAGCAGATAAAGCGTCCCGATATCCTTGTGGTTGGTCGAAAACAGCCACCTGGCGAGAAACCGAGGCTTGTGATCATCCAAGGCGGTTGCGGAATCCTGCATGTGTTTTCCCTGCTTCCTGCCAGCGCCCGGTTCAATGACGAAGGGTCGCTTGACGGCCGTCGTCACAATTGGAAAACCAGACCTTGCCTGTGTCGTTCACGCATCGGTGACGATCGTGTCCATGGGGATGTCGTGCGGCTGCGGGTAGATCGTGCGGATTTTGGCATGCCCGTAACCTACTCCGACGACGAAGGGTTTGTTTGGCATCGCGGCAAGAGTCCGGTCGAAGAAACCGCCGCCATAGCCCAGGCGATATCTCGCCTCGTCGAAGCCGACGACCGGCGCGATCACCACATTGGGCTGGACCGAGGGTCCGCGGGAGGGGACAAGAATGTTCCAGACGCCGCGTTCCAGCGGGTCGCCCGGCGCCCAGACGCGGAACTCCAGTGGCCAGCCTTTCTTGATGACGACGGGAAGCGCTATGCGCCCACCGCGCTCGATCACCCTTATTGCCCAGTTGCGAAGGTCGGGCTCGCCGCGGAACGGCCAATATGTGCTGATGATCCGTCCGCTGGTCTTGCCTATCGTCCGGTCCAGGGAGGATGCGATCTTTTCCGAACGAGCCTTTCTCTCCTCAACGTCAACCGCGAGGCGCTCCTCGATTAATCTTTGCCGCTCTGCTTTGCGCCAGCATGCGACGTCACTCCGATCTTCCGACTGGATCGCCAGCATCCCAAATTCGGGCATGAGTTCGTGCATGGAGCAGGGCGGAGAAGCAAATTGCCTTAATTCGCCATCGAGATCTTTCTCATCGGCCATCTCTAGAACTCCGTTTTGTGCTGGCTGGGCGATTCAGGCGCAACACGTCCGGCCCAAAAGCTGCGCTTCACGAAACAGGAAGGCAAACGGAATTAAATGCTGTATTGATGCAATATTATTGCATTGAATGTTGAGGTTGTGATGGACATCGACCGCGCTCGCACGTTTTTAGAAATCGTCCATTCCGGCAGCTTTCTGAGGGCTGCCGACCGACTCCACGTCACCCAGACCACGGTAAGCGCGCGCATACGCACGCTGGAGGAAGAACTCGGACGTCAGCTCTTCATCCGGAATCGCAATGGCGCGCAGTTGACGCCGGCGGGTCGGGAGTTCGAACGGTTTGCCCAGTCATTCGTCCAGATATGGGAGCGCGCCCGCCATCAACTCGCCATCCCATCGGGACGAACAAGTGTCGTTGCCTTGGGCGGAGAGCTCAGCCTGTGGAACCCGCTCCTGCTCGATTGGCTGGTCTGGATGAAGAAGGCCAAGCCTGAAATCGCCATCCAAGCCCAAGTCGGCGTACCGGACCAGCTCCTCGAGCAACTCAGGACTGGCGTTCTGGACATTGCAGTGCTCTATGCGCCGAAGCTGCTGCCGGGTTTCAGGGTAGAGCTTCTCGTCGAGGAGCAGCTCGTCCTGGTTCGGACCACGGACAAAGAGGGGGAACCTGCCGGCCCCAAGGACTATGTCTATGTCGATTGGGGGCCGCTGTTTGCGGCCCAGCATGGTGCCAATTCCTCTGCCTTCGGCGAGCCGGGATTGATGGTCGGCCTTGGCCCGCTCGGGCTGAGCTACATCCTGCGCGCCGGCGGAATGGGTTATTTCCGCAGGGGCGCGGCAGCTCCTCATATCGAAGCGGGGCAGCTGGAAGTCGTAGCAGGCGCGCCGGAATTCACCTACCCGGCCTATGCAGTCTATCCGGAAGCAAGCGAAGCGCGAGCCGACGTGCAGGACGCGCTACGCGGGCTGAAGCAAGTGGTAAAATGATCGTCCTTCCAGGCTCGAAGCCACGATTCGCATGGCTGGAATGATGGATCGCAACGGATTGACCGAACATGCCTTATCCGTTCCACACCATTGGTCACTCGACCCGGTCGATCGTCGAATTCGTCGCCCTGCTAGGGGTTGGAAAGATCGCCCTGGTGGTCGACATAACGACCGTCCGACGATCGCGGGCGAACCCGCAGTTTAACAGCGAGGTGCTCCCGGAAAAGCTGGCAGCGTTCGGGATCGGATATGAATTCATTGCCGAACTTGGCGGCCTGCGCGGCAAGGCGCACGACATCCCACCGACGCTCAACGCATTCTGGATCAACCAGAGTTTTCACAACTACGCCGACTACGCGCTGTCGGTGGAATTTCTTGAAAGCTTGAACCGACTTGTGTCCCTCGGCAGGCAGCGGCGATGCGCCATCATGTGCTCGGAAACGCTCTGGTGGCGCTGTCACAGAAGAATTGTCGCGGACTATCTCCTTAGCCGCGGCGAGTCCGTTTTTCATCTGATGGGCCATGACAAGGTCGAGCCGGCGAATCTCACCGACGGCGTGAAGGCAAGGCCCGACGGAACGCTTGTCTATCCGCCTTCACAGCCTTCGGAATAGTCCAGCCCTCAGGCCGCCGACGGACCCGGGTCGTCGAACTCGGTGTCGAAAGCCGCCATGACTTTGTTCTCCGCCTTGTCTTGCAGCTCATCAGAACGATGGACGACGCGGAGAACCGGTCCGCCCAGTCGCCACGAGCCCGGCGCGGCACCCCCCGCCAGCTTCAATCTTTCGCGCCTTGCCGCTTCAGGCTGATAGACCACTTCATGCACAGTCAGCGTTTCAAGGCAGCCGTTCGCAGTCGGAATGGACATGGACTGACCTTCGGCCAGACCAAGCAGCGCCAGGCCGCGCGGATTGGTGATAGGCAAAAGCATGCCAACGAGACCGCGCATCTCGTCATGTGCGACAATGCGGGTTTCGGCAGGGCCGTCGTTTACTTGATAAGCGACGCGGCTGCTGAGCGTCACGACGGTTGCCGGAATGTCCTCCCGAAACACTACAACTGCGCTCGAAATCTTCCGTTGAAGGATAGCCGAGAAGGTTTCGTCGCGAGCTGGGTGGCGCTCCCGCATCACTTCGAGAATCGTGTAGTCCTTGATGGTTAGTTGGCAGGTATCGATAGTGGGCATGGCACGTCTCCTGCCGGGCCCTTGAAAGGGATCCGGCGTCAAGCATTTGATCGGGTGTGGAAAGCTACCCCTGTGCCGGACCAGGACAGGCCGGCGCAGGGGTCAGACTCCTGCGATCAGGGTGCCTGCGTGATTGAGGAGACGGATGGAAACGCCCATGCCTAGACGCCCGCCGCAATCGTCGGAGACGCTGGCGCGGGCCGATCGACCGGATCGCCTTCCGGACTGGGCTGGTTCACTGCAAGCACCGACAGTTCGTGCTGGCGCCCATCGCGCGCGGTCCAAATCATCGACTGCCCGGACGAGAGGCCGATCAGAGCCGTGCCAATCGGCGTGAGGATTGAAACCTTGCCTTCGGAGATATCCGCATCGCCTGGGAAAACCAGCGTGACGGTTTTGGCATCGCCCGTGTCGGGCTTGAATGTCACCGTCGAGCCCATCTGAACGATGTCGGCGGAGACCCAGCCATCGGCCACGACGCGCGCGCGCTCGAGTTCGGCGAGCAGTTCATCGGACGCGTCCGGATTTCGTGCCGCCACAGTGCTCGCAAGCACTGACAGACGCGCGTGGTCCGACTGCGAGATTCGGATGTTCGGCTTACGCCGGGTTTTCTTATTGTCTTGCATTTGAATACTCGTACTTCTGCTCGGACCAGCCGCCCACAGAGGGTGTCGGAACCGAGCCAATTCGTGAAAATCTTGATGGAACGCCGATGCTCCGGAGGCTTGAGCCCCTGCGGGACCATCCCACGTGAGTAAACGCACCGCCCCACGGCTCGGGGCGCGCATGGCAGCCGAGCCGGGGGTTACAGGCCCGCGATGGGGCAAACCCGGAAAAGAAAATCGCGACGAATTTTGACGGCGGCGTTCATAAGACCATAGTTGGTGAAGTAATCCCGGAAGTCAAGACAGTCACCCGGTGAAACTTGGCGGGCGTCAATTCTGAACTAGTCAGAGCGAGCACCAAGCAACGTTCTTATCACCAGCTCTCTTCCGGTCCTGTTTATCCCGGTCCCGCTCGGTCTTTCTTCCGCCAGTCCGAGGAAAACAAGACGTTCGGCCAAGGCTTTCGATAGAGATGGGTAAGGTCCGCGGTTCATTCGCTTGAGTGCCGTTTGCTCCTCTTCGGTGAGATCGCCCCAGATAACCGTCATTGAGGGCCACCCTCCTTGTTTGCACTGTCAAGCCGATGCCGATTCTGGATTGTCCAGCGATGGGCTCCGACCGTGAATTCATTGAGCCTCGAAGACCTCGATCCTATGGAACGGCATCTATACCGACAATGCCGCCTTCATTCTCCAGAACGCCGATCCGCTTGACTTCCGAGCGGTTGAGTTTCAGGCGAACGCCGATACCGCCGCCGTTCTCGGCGATGAAAACGGCGCCGGCGTTTTCAAGCGCGGTTTGCAGCGTGTCGCAGACATCCTTGCCGGGAAGGCTGATCCGGCGCTCGAATTCTTCGATGATCAGCGCGTCCACGCCTGAATTGCTGGCTAGCTTTTCACGGGTCCATTCGACCAGCGCGCGAGCGGCACGGCATTGAGCACCCGTAATCATCATAAATCTCCTTCTAGATCGCCTTCGGGAGCGAAATCACCGCCTGCTGAAAGCCACGGCGCTCCGGCGCGACGACTTTATCCATCAAAAGTGCATATCGAATCCGAAAAGGGAAGGCCGCGTTATCAGTCGCAATCGAAATTATGATGCAAAATAGTTGTGCTAAAGCGACAATAAATTTCATTTGTCTTGCATTTAAGGATGAGTGAAGCTCCGGCGCAGTGAAATTGACAGGATCAGGTGCCAGCAGCAGGTCTCAACGCCAGGACGTGGAAATCCTAGCGGTATCGTGCGAAGGGCACCTTAGGCTCAGCGATGATGATGGACACCCTTGACCACGATATCGGCGTAATATTTTCCGGTCCGAGCCACCAGCGCAATGCGGTCGGTCGAATGGTAGCCGCCAACCACCTCGACATGCATGACCGCGCCCCAATCGCTCCCGCGAATGACAGCGCTCTCAAAATATGGCTTCGTGAGGAACTGTTGCTGCAAGCACAGACCCGGCTGCCGATCACCTATGCAAGACTGGCCAAGAGCCTGGTTGCTTCGGACGCGGCAGGCGTGATCCGGGATGCACTCGAACAACTGATGGACGACGATGCCGACGAAGGCCTGCCATTGCTGGCGGCTGTTGCCGTGAAGACGCTCGAACCTGGTTTACCCGCTCCCTGGTTCTTCCGGAAAGCCGAGGACATGGGACTGTTCGTTGGCGATCCGGCCGATCTGGACGCCTATGCTTTCCATGCAAGGGAGTTCTATCGCGCCATCCAGCTCCATGCTGGCAACGGGCAAGCCTCTGGAACGACCTTGCCGCCGTTCCTGTCGCCTGCAGGCAGGTGAAGGAGAACGAAATGCTGACCGCCAAGGACATCATGACGTCACCGGCCATTTCCGTAGGGCCGGACAGTACGGTGGATGAGGTCGCCGATGTTCTGCTGTCGCACGGGATCAGCGCGGTGCCGGTGATTGATCGAGGTGCACTGCTGGGCATTGTCAGTGAAGGAGACCTGATCCGCCGGGCGGAGATCGGCACCGAGCCGCAGAGTCGGTCCTGGTGGCGTCATTTTTTTTCCAACAACGCGGTTCAGGCGGAAGGCTATGTCAAGTCTCATTCCGAGCATGTGATCGACGTCATGACACAGCAGGTCGCGACGGTGGTCGAGAGTACGCCAGTCGCTGAGATCGCAACCCTGCTTGAACACAATCGGATCAAGCGTGTCCCCGTGCTGCGCGACGGACACGTGGTGGGGATCGTCAGTCGCGCCAATCTAGTGCGAGCTTTGGTCGTTGCCAGGAAAGGTTGGCGGGCTCCGGTCTCGCATGACGACAGCAGTATCAGGCTGGAGATTATTGACGCCTTGCGATCCGAATCGTGGCCTTCGACCGGAAGTTCGGACGTGACCGTGACCAACGGCGTGGTTACGTTCTGGGGAGCTTACCTGTCGGAACAGGAGCGGAAAGCTTCGCTCATCCTGGCTGAAAACACCGTTGGCGTGCGGGCTATTGATGATCACCGCATTCCCCTCGATATGACCTATGTCGTGGTCTGAAGGGGCGGATAGCGCTGGACCAGAGTATGCCCTTGATGCAGACAGTCCTGATTTCCGAAGAGCAGGTTCGACAACTCGTCGACTCCTTCTACGGCAAGATCCGCGCCGACGCGGATCTTGAACCGATTTTCGAGCGCGTCGTTGCCGGCGATTGGGAAACGCATCTGGCGAAGATGTATGATTTCTGGTCCTCAGTCATGCTGACCAACGGGCCTTGCAAGGCAAGTTTCGCCGCGGTCCACAAGCACAAGGGTGGGTTGGAGCCCGATCTGCTCGACCAGTGCCTCGCCTTGTTTGGCAACAGTTGCGACGAATTGCTGGACAGCGAGACTTCGGGACTCTGTTGGCTGAAGGCCGCTCACATAGCTGAAAGTCTGAAGCTGTCCTTGTTCTATCGCCCTGAACGGTCATGGCTGAGAAACGCCGCATGACGTTCGTGGTCACCGACAATTGCATCAGATGCAAATACATGGACTGCGTGGAAGTCTGTCCCGTGGACTGTTTCTATGAAGGCGAGAACATGCTCGTCATCCATCCCGATGAATGCATCGACTGCGGCGTCTGCGAACCCGAATGCTCCGCGAAGGCCATTTTTCCCGGCACCGCGCCTGGTCTCGACGATTGGCTCGCGCTGAACGCCGGGTATGCGTCTGTGTGGCCTAATATTGCGATCAAGCGTGATCCGCCCGTCGACGCCAAGGCGTTCGACGGCGAAGCGAACAAGCTCGCGAAATATTTCTCGCCGGAACCCGGGCTGGGCGATTGATCAAAATGAACGCATATGCGCACCAGCCGTCGCCTCTGTATCTGGGCATCGACACCGGCGGCACGTACACCGATGCCGTGCTGTGGTCGGAATCCACAGGCATCGTGGCCAAGGCCAAGTCGCTGACCACGCGACACGATCTTGCCGCGGGCATCGCCGGCGCCGTCGACGCTGTTTTGTCCGAGGCTGCCATCGAACCCAGCGCGATCAAGCTCGTCTCGATGTCGACCACGCTCGCAACCAACGCCCTCGTCGAAGGGCAGGGCGGACGGGTCGCGCTGGTGATGATCGGCTTCGCTGAGGCCGATCTTGCCCGGAACGGATTGTCAAAAGCTCTCGGCTCCGATCCCGTGATCTTTTGCCCGGGCGGACATGACGTCCACGGCGATGCGCGTCGGCTGGTGCTGGACGCCCTCGTGGCCGCATTGCCGTCTCTTGCCGAAACGGTCTCAGGCGTCGCCGTGGCCTCCTATTTTGCGGTTCGCAATCCCGAACATGAGATCGCGGTACGTGACGTCATCCGCGAGCGCACCGGGCTTCCGGTGACCTGTTCGCACGAACTGTCGTCGAAACTCGGCGGCCCCCGTCGGGCGCTGACCACGCTTCTCAATGCGCGACTGATCTCGATGATCGATCGCCTTGTGGACGCCACCGAGGGCTTTCTGACAAGACGCGAGATCGTCGCTCCGCTTATGGTCGTGCGCGGCGACGGCGCGCTTATCTCCGCTGAATTCGCTCGCGCCCGGCCGATCGAGACCATCCTGTCAGGACCAGCGGCAAGCCTGGTGGGGGCGCGCTACATGACCGGCATCAATGACGCAGTGGTGTCCGACATCGGCGGCACCACCACCGACATCGCCGTTCTGGACGGCGGCCGCCTGCGGCTCGACCCGGAAGGCGCTACCGTCGGCGGAATGCGAACCATGGTGGAAGCCGTCGCCATGCGCACCTTTGGCCTCGGTGGAGATTCGGAAGTCTCGCTCCATGAGCGGTCGCTGACTTCGACGATCGTCCTCGGCCCCCGTCGGCTCGTGCCGCTAGCGCTAGCCGCGGTGAAGCACGACGATGCCATATACAAAGGCCTCAAGCGGCAATTGCTCAGCCCTAACACCAGCCGGCTGGACGGCCGCTTTGCATTGCGCACAGGCGTGCCCGAGCGTCTGGCTGCGGGCCTGACAGTTACCGAGGAGCGGCTCTATGCTGATATTTCGGCAATTCCCGCAGCGCTTGATCGGCTGCTCGTATCGACGTCACAGGTCGCGACACTCAATCGCCTGGTCGCGCGCGGTCTGGTGCATATCGCGGGCTTCACGCCATCCGATGCGGCCCATGTGCTCGGTCGGCAGGACAACTGGGATCCTGTAGCGGCTCGACTTGGCGCCGAATTGTTCGCACGCAAGCGCGACGGCCAGGGGCATCGTATCGCCAAAGGCGCAGAAGCATTTTCCGAGATGGTTCTCACCGCCGTCACCCGGCGTTCTGCCGAAGCCATTCTTGAAACAGTCTTTGCCGAGGACGGGCTGGATGGCGGCGTCTCTGTTGCCAATCCGCTGGTTCAGCGTGCGGTTGGCCGACGAGGCGGCATGGCGCAGTTGTCGATCGCACTCGACCGGCCGGTGATTGGCCTAGGGGCCTCCGCCGCGCTCCATTATGCCGGTCTGCCGCAATTGATCGGCAATGACTGCAGCATCGCCGAACACGCCGATGTCGCAAATGCGTTGGGTGCCGTCGTCGGGCAGGTGCGGATGTCGGCGGAAGCGCGCGTCAGCCAACCCGAGATCGGGCTTTTCCGCCTTAATTCAGGCGAGCGGCTGGACGACTATGATACCGAGGACGAAGCAATGGCCGCCGCCGAAGCCCACATTCGTGCCTTGGCGGCAGGTCTTGCTGAGCGCGCCGGGACCGATCAGGCGCGAATCGAAATCGCACGGGACATAAGGGTTGCTACAATCGAAGGCGAGCGCAGTTTCGTGGAAGCCATCGTCGTCGCGACAGCCACCGGGCGGCCTCGTATCGCGTCCTGACCTAGATCGGGGCCGCCCTGTGGCCACGGCCGGCACGTTACGCACGCTGGAGCCACTCGCCGATCCGAAGACCGATGTAGGCCTGGTGCCAATCAATACTCCGCACGCCAGCGGGGCTTCGCAGTGGGTGCATGTGCCGTCGACCGCCAGCAAACGGTCGCCGACGCGTACCAGGACCACCAGCTGACCGGCGGCATGGGCATTATCGCGATTGCCACGATGAACACACCAACAGCGAGGTCGGGGTCGGTTTCCACGGACTGTTTCGATGCCATCTTGGTTCTCCTTCACGATCCTGACTGCGTGCGTCGACCATGCCCCAGACATGAAATTGGATGCAGCGCTTTTCGAAAAGTTCCCTTGGTTCGCCACGGGTGGGAACCTTCCTCGCTGTGTCGTGCCCATCGGGAACCAATCCACGATAGGCGCATCCAATGGTCTCGAGCATGAAACTGGAGAGACTTATGGACCTGCATTCGCAAATTCTGGACGGTACCGAAGACGGTGTGCCGGGCTCCGCCCACGGAAGTTCAGCGACAAACGGGATGCCCAGGACAGTCGGCCGCGCCCGCCCGACGCGCTTCGATGCAGAGGCCGCGGTCAGGACGTTGATCTCATGGGCCGGCGACGATCCGGCCCGGTCCGGGCTTGTCGATACTCCTGCGCGTGTTGTGCGGGCTTATGAAGAGTGGTTTGCCGGCTATCGGCAAGATCCTGTGAGGCTGCTCGAACGGACGTTCGATGAGATCGGCCGCTATGACCAGGCGGTCGAACTGCACGACATAGCGTTTCATTCTTTCTGCGAGCACCACATGGCGGCAATCCACGGCAAGGCGTACATCGCCTACATGCCCGTCAACCGAGTGGTAGGCATCTCCAAATTGGCAAGGGTTGTCGAGGCTTGCGCCCGCCGCTTGCAGATACAGGAGCGGCTCACGGATGATATCGCTTGCGCCATCGAGGATGCCCTGCAGCCGGGTGGAGTGGCTGTCGTGCTTGTAGCCGAGCATGGCTGCATGACATCGCGCGGCGTCCACGCGCACGGCACCCGCATGGTCACCAAACGCATGCTCGGCGTTTTCGACACGAACGTCGATTTGAGGCGCGAATTCCTGTCGTCGATTCCGGTGTGACGAATTTTCGGGAACCCTTGTTGTCGAGACCCATCTATTGAAGGGCAAGGAGACTGCTCATGTCATACGTTCGACGAGACGCGACCGAAATCATCGCTGCCTCTGGCGACCTGGAATTGGCTCAGCGGGCCCTAGCGCGCGACGGCGCTGCCTTCCGCGCCATCATCAAGACGCATAACCAGCGGCTTTACCGTATCGCGCGCGGCGTGGTTCGCAACGACAGCGAGGCCGAGGACATCGTCCAGGAGGCCTATGTCAGGGCCTTTGCCCATCTCGAGAGTTTTCGCGGCGATGCCTCGCTCGGCACGTGGCTGTCACGCATCGTCATCAACGAAGCGCTCGGCCGGTTGCGTAAAAGACGGCGAACGGTAGCGATGCCCGAGAACCCGCAAGCCGAGATTATCCAGTTTCCCCTCAACCCCAGCGACGATCCGGAGCGGACGATGGCGCAACGGCAGATCCTGGCCCTTGTCGAACGCGCGACCGACAGCCTTCCAGTTCTCTACCGCATGGTGTTCGTGGCACGGGTGATCGAGGGCCTGAGCATTGAAGAGACTTCAGAACTACTCGGCGTGCGGCCCGAAACCGTCAAGACCCGCCTGCATCGCGCCCGCACGCTGCTGCGCAAAGCGCTGGACGACCAAATCGGGCCGCTGCTGCTCGATGCCTTCCCCTTCGCCGGCCGGCGCTGCGAACGGCTTACAGTTGCCGTGATGAAGCGGCTCGGCCTGGAAGGCTGACCCTCGTTAGATTCAGCTGATTTTGGCGGGAACGTTTGCTGCCGCAGCGCATCCAATGACCGTCAACTGAAAACGATGCCCGATGCGGTTCCTGCATCCGGGCGAAGGAGATGCCATGCTTATTCGTCACACAGCCGCCTTGGCCGCCATGCTGCTGCTCGGCACTGCCCCGCTCGCGCAAGCCGCCGACAAACCGACCGACCCGCAGATCGCTCACATCGCCTATACTGCCGGCGTGATCGATGTCGAGGCGGCAAAGCAAGCGCTCAAGAAGTCGAAGAACAAGGAGGTGCTCGCCTTCGCTAAGGACATGGTGCGCGACCATGAGGCGGTGAATGTGCAGGCGCTCGACCTGGTCAAGAAACTCAAGGTGACGCCGGAAGACAACGACACCAGCAAGGCGCTGACGAAGGCTGCTGCCGAGGAACGGGCCAAGCTCGCCAAGCTCAAGGGCGCCGCCTTTGACAAGGCCTATGTCGACAATGAGGTGGCCTATCACAAGCAGGTCGACGGCGCCCTTGAAACGCTGCTCATCCCGTCGGCCAGCAATGCCGAGTTGAAGAGGCTGCTGGAGACCGGCCTGAAGATATTCCAGGGCCATGAGCAGCATGCCGAACACGTCGCCAGTATGCTGAAATGAGGCCGGCGCTAATGGTGCCGAAACGTCATCTTTGGATTGCACTGGCGCTGACAGTCATTGCTGCGCCGGTGAAGGCAGAAACCATCCAGGTCACCATCGACAAGCTGGTGTTCTCGCCAGCGACGGTCGAGGCGAAGGTTGGCGATACGATCGAATGGGTGAACAAGGACATGTTCGCTCACACGGCCACCGTCAAGGGCGGTTGGGAGGTGATGATCCCGCCGAAAAAGTCCGCAAGCCTGACATTGAAGGCTGGGGGAGCGGTCGACTATTTCTGCCGCTTCCACCCCAACATGAAGGGCCACATCGCGGTGGCGCCGTAACTGAAGCGCGGGATCGCGGCAGGCGCCGCGATCCCGCAATTTGGGAGGTGCTTCGTTCCCTGGGGAGGTTGCACAAGCAAAAACCGCGTTTGGCTTTGCGGGCGCCGGAGGCTTCGGCGTCATTCAAGTCAGCATGCTGCGCTCGCTCGGACACCTGCCGCGCAAGGGCAGCGCGCCTTTCTGGTGATACATAACGAATCCATCGCGATTGCCGATTACTTCACGGTTCGCGAAGATGACGCAAGGTGATCTCCGGCTGCTTGCCACCATGCCTATCATCCCCGCGACGACGCGGTGCTGTCCCTGCAGATGTTCGGCCGACAAGGCGAAGGTCTTCCTCGCCACCTGTTGACGATTGCCAAGGTTATCCTCAGAATCTGGGCATGGCCCGGGACATAGGCGTTGGCGATGAGGTGGCGCTTGTCGTCACCATTTTGAAACAGCTCGGGAATGGGCGGGCGAGCGTCAGCATTCCCTCGTACCATTTCCCCTTCTCGATCGAGCCGCCTGCCAAGGCAAAGCGAGGTGACACGCATCCGATCACCGGTCAGATCACCAGCGTTGATGACGATGCCGGCAAGGTGACGGTCAAGATCGGCGGCCTTGTCACCGTAGATTCCGACACTGTCACTGTCTTGAAGAAATATCGCCCGCCAATGCGGCGAACGCTGCCGCGCGACCCGCCCACTTGACCGTTCAAGCAGGATTTGCGGCCCTGATCATGGAAGCGCTGTGCGGCGCATGATAACGGGTTTCGATGACCTCAAAATCAGACAACGACACGCTGCGCAGAGTTGTCCAACTTGTGGCAATCCTCAACCTGGCCTACTTCGGCATCGAGTTCACCGTGGCGAGGGCCATTGGCTCAGTATCGCTATTCGCGGACAGTATCGATTTTCTGGAAGATGCTTCCGTCAATCTCCTGATCGTGTTGGCAATCGGCTGGACAGCGCGCAACCGAGCGCGGGTCGGCATGACCTTGGCCGGCGTTCTTCTGATCCCCGCCTTGGCGACGCTCTGGACGGCCTGGGAAAAGTTCAATCTCCCGGTCGCGCCGAACGCAGCGCTGTTGTCATTGACCGGTGCAGGGCGCTGGTCATCAACCTGTCATGCGCCCTCATGCTAGCCAAGTATCGCCACCATAGCGGCAGTCTCACCAAGGCGGCGTTCCTATCGGCACGAAATGACGCGTTTGCAAATGTCGTCATCGTTGCCGCCGGGCTGGTAAACTGCCTACGTCTGGGTGTCTGCGTGGCCGGATTTGATTGTCGGGCTATGTATCGCCGCCATGATGCTGACGCTGCACGCGAAGTCTGGGGCGCGGCACGAGAAGAACGGGGGCCGACGCGTAGTTGATGTCCGATGGACGCAGCGTCCACCCCTCAGCAAGCAAGGAAGCTTCTCGGTGTTTGCGGCCCGGCAGGCCGGTGATCACTTCTTCTGTCGATCGAAAAGCATGGTCATGCCGCGAACTCTTGCCATTTCGGTCAGCAGTTTCTGCAGAGCTGCGTCGGTAACCGCTGTGCCGGTACGCTCCCTCAAGATCGCTATGCTCGCCGCCGTCGAAATGAAGGCAGCTCCCGTATTCTCGGATAAGAGTCTTCCAATTGCCGTTGCTAAGTCGGCATTTTCATCAATCGTTTGCATCGTTCTGTTCTCCCCGAGCGGACTGCAAGCATCACCAACGCATGGATCGCCGCAGGCGGTCTTGATCGACCGGATGTCCTTGCGCAGCTAAGCACGCACAAACCCGCAAGTTGCCGCCTGCGTTATCTCGACACAATAAAAACTGGAATCCGCCAAGCGCATTTTTCGACCATGGGACGCATCGTTTTTAGAAGGAACGATACGTGATCGAGCGAACCATAGAATGGGCGTTTCAACAGTCATTTGCAGCAAAATTCTTGCTTCAAACTAACAATATCATTCATTTGTCTTGGCCAAAACTCGAATGCAATGGTCGCGCCTGGCAGCCCGGCAGGGCATCTCGGATGCGAGCTCCGTCAGGCTCCTTAATTTGGCAAAAAGCACAGCCAGGACTGTGCCGAAGGAAGCGATCAGATGACTGCATTCGAGTTTCCGGGCCCAGGCTTTACGGCCGAGCAATGGGAACGGATCAACGCCCTGACGATCTCGCTGAAGCCCGGACAAGGGCTCTGGATCAGCGGTTATTTCGCCGGGATCGATCACAGCGCGCGTTCACTGGTCGGAGACATTGCTTCTCCCTCCCCATCTGATCACTCTGTGTCGGTCGTGCCGCGAGCGATTTCCTCGAGGTCGCTGACGATCATTTTCGGCGGTGAGACCGGCAACAGTTCCGGTCTCGCCAGGACACTTGGCGAAGTCGTCCGCAGGCAAGGACTTGAGCCAATCCTGGTTGACATGGCTGACTACAAGCTGCGCAAACTCAAGGACGAGCAGGACATTTTGATCGTTACAAGTACCCACGGCGAGGGCGATCCACCGCTTTCAGGCATGGGCTTCTTCGAATTCGTCGAGAGCCGAAAGGCGCCGCGCCTCGAAGGCGTGCGCTATGGCGTACTTGCGCTCGGCGATTCCACCTATGAACGCTATTGCGAAGCGGGTAAGCGTCTCGATCGGCGACTGGCCGAACTCGGTGCGGTGCGACTGCAGGACCGGGTCGATTGCGACGTTGATTATGAAGATCAGGCCGCCGGGTGGATCGCAGCTGCCGTGGCCAAGCTCGCGCCGGCTGCATTGGGACCACGCTTGCAAAATAGGGCGGCTGGCCCTGCGAGCGTGTCTTCCGCGGCTGTGGTCGAAGCGCCGACATTCGACAAGCACACGCCGTTCCCGGCAGCCATCATTGATAATCTTGTCCTCACCGGACGCGGATCGAGCAAGGAAACCCGACACATTGAACTGTCTCTGGCTGGCTCGGGACTTGCATTCGAACCGGGTGACGCACTTGGTGTCATGGCGCGCAACGATCCGGCCTTGGTCGAAATGCTGCTGAATAAGCTGTCCCTGGACGCCGATGCAAACTTTTCCGGCAAGGGGCTCACGACCACGCTCGGTGTCGCGCTGGCCGAGCACCTGGAAATCACTGTCGCCACGCCGCGCTTCCTCGACCAATGGGCAGAGCTCACAGGCGCAAGCAAGCTTCAGGAACTGCGTGGCGAGCACCAGTTTCAGGCTCGCGCCACGTTTCTGCGTAGCCATCAGGTCATCGACATCGTCCGCGAGTTCCCCGTTCCCGGGATCGATGCGCAAACTTTTGTCGCAGGACTGAGACCTTTGCAGCCACGGCTCTATTCGATCGCATCGAGTCCTTCCGCCGTGTCCGACGAAGCGCATCTGACGATCGCCACCGTGCGCTATGATCTGCACGGTCAGCCGCGTGCCGGCGTCGCTTCTGGCCACTTCGCCGAACGCGGCGCACCGGACACGACGATACCGGTCTACGTCCAGGCCAACCCGCATTTCCGTCTGCCGGACGGTGACGTTCCCATCATCATGATCGGGGCAGGCACCGGCGTCGCACCCTACCGTGCATTCCTGCAGGAGCGCGAAGCGCAAGGAGCCGCGGGTAAATCCTGGCTCGTTTTCGGCGAGCGCAATTTCAGCAGCGATTTCCTCTACCAGACCGAGTGGCAGGGTTTTCTGAAGGATGGCGTGCTCAGCCGGATGAACGTCGCTTTCTCCCGCGACAGCGCCACCAAGACCTATGTCCAGCACCGCCTCACTGAGCACGCGCGCGATGTCTACGCCTGGTTGGAGGAGGGCGCGCATGTCTACGTCTGCGGCGATGGCACGCATCTCGCCCCCGACGTGCACGCCGCTCTTGTTGGTGTGGTGCAACAGCAACGGGCATGCGGCAAGGCCGCCGCCAACGACTATGTCGGCGGCCTGCTGCGCGATCACCGCTACCAGATCGATGTCTATTGAGGTTCGCGCATGACAATGCCCCAGTTAAATACGAACCGTAGCCGAGACCTTTCGCAGCCGCTGGATAAACTCGGGCGCGACGAGAGGATGAAGGCGGCAAGCGATCAGTTGCGTGGCACCATAGCGGCGGGCCTCGCCGAAGAGCTTACTGCCGCCGTGCCTGGTGACGACATCAAGCTGATGAAGTTCCACGGCCTCTACCAGCAGGACGACCGCGACATCCGTGACGAACGCCGTCGGCAAAAGCTTGAGCCGGACTACACCTTCATGGCTCGCATCCGCCTGCCCGGCGGTGTCTGCAGTCCCAGCCAATGGCTGAAGCTGGACGAGCTTGGGCGCGCTCATGCAGGCGAGACGCTGCGGCTGACAACGCGGCAGACGTTCCAGCTGCATCGCGTCAAGAAGCAGAATCTGCGCGCGACCATGCAGGGTTTGCGCGACGTGCTTCTGGACACCAAGGCAGCCTGCGGCGACGATTCCCGCGGCGTCATGTGCTCGGTCAATCCGCGGCTCTCCACCTTGCACGCCGAGGTCTATGCACTGGCCAAGCGCGCCAGCGATCACGCCATCCCCAAAACAGCGGCTTATCGGGAGATCTGGTATGGCGAAGAGCGCACGGAGGTTTCAGGGCCGGAAGAACCGCTCTATGGCCGCACCTACATGCCGCGAAAATTCAAGATCGGCTTCGTCATTCCGCCGATCAACGACATTGACGTCTACGCGCAGGATCTGGGCTTCATCGCCATTGCTGCCAACGGCAAGCTTGAAGGCTTCAACATTGCCATTGGCGGCGGCATGGGCCGTACCGACCAGGCGCCAAAAACCTATCCGAGGCTAGCCGACGTGATCGGCTTCGCCGACGTCGACAAGGTGCTGCAGGTCTGCGACGCGGTCATGCAGGTACAACGCGATTATGGCGACCGGATCGATCGTGGCCACGCACGCTTCAAATACACAATCGACGACAAGGGCCTTGACTGGATCAAGGCCGAGATCGAGGCAAGGCTCGGCTTTTCGCTGGCGGCTGCCCGTTCGTACGAATTCATATCGAACGGTGACCCGATTGGATGGACGCGTGGAGAGGACGGGCGCGAGCACTGCACCCTCTTCATCGAGAACGGCCGTATCATCGGCACTGTCATGGATGGCCTGCGCGCAATCGCCCGTATTCACGAGGGCACGTTCCGCATCACGCCGAACCAGAACCTGATCATCGCCGATATCGCGCCGGAGGCCCGGCCCGATATCGAAGTTCTGATGAAGGAATTCGGGCTCGACCGTCTAAACAGGGCAAGTGGGTTGCGCCTGAATTCGATGGCGTGCGTAGCGCTGCCGACCTGCGGTCTCGCCATGGCCGAAAGCGAGCGCTATCTGCCGAACCTTATCGGCAGCATCGATGCCATCCTGGCCGCACATGGCCTGACGGACGAGCCGATCACCATTCGCATGACCGGCTGCCCCAATGGCTGCGCGCGTCCCTACATCGCCGAGATCGCCCTGACCGGCCGCGCGCCTGGCAAGTACAACCTCTACCTCGGTGGCGGCTTTCACGGTCAGCGGCTGAACAAGATGGTTCTCGAGAACGTCGGCGAAGCCGCCATTCTCGACATGCTGGCGAAGGTGATCGCGCACTTTGCGACGGATCGACGGTCGCACGAGCGTTTCGGCGATTTCGCCATCCGCGCCGGCTATGTCGCGGAGGTCAAGGAAGGCCGGCATTTCAACGACTGACGCTTCAAGATCAAACAGGAAGGACGAAATCATGTCATTGCAACTGGGCCAGATTGCTCCGGACTTCGAGCAGCAAAGCACGCAGGGAAAAATCCGCTTCCACGAATGGCTCGGCAATTCGTGGGGTATCTTCTTCAGCCACCCGAAGAATTTCACCCCGGTCTGCACCACCGAACTGGCGGAAGTCGCCCGTCTCAAGCCGGAATGGGACAAACGTGGCGTCAAGCCGCTCGGCCTCTCGGTCGACGATGTGGAGGCACACAATCTTTGGGAAAAGGACATCGAGGAAACGCAAGGACACGCACTCAATTTTCCGATGCTTGCCGACACCGACAAGAAGGTCGCCAACCTCTACGGCATGATCCACGCCGAAACGGACCCCAATGTGACGGTGCGCGCCGTCTACGTTATCGACCCAAACAAGAAGATCCGCCTCAGCCTGACCTATCCACCAAGTGCTGGTCGTAATTTTTCCGAAATCCTGCGCGCCATTGACAGTTTGCAGCTCACCGACAATCAGAAGGTCTCCACGCCGGTGAACTGGGAGCCGGGCCAGCCGGTCATCATCTCGCCAAGCCTCAGCAACGAGCAGGCGAAGGAGCGATTCCCCCAGGGTTGGAAAGAATTGCGCCCTTATCTGCGCATGGTCCAACTGCTAAACTGATTCCGGCCAACGCCGCTCCTGAAGTGCGAGGTCGCCACCATGACAAAGCCCAGAGATCCTCGCACTATTTCAGCGGCGAACGGCATCGCCGCCGACACTGGCTTCGGCGCGGTCACGCCGCCGATCTATCTCTCAAGCACCTTCGTCTTTCCAGGCTATGAGCAGGCAGGGCGTTACGAATATACCCGCGCCGGAAATCCGAGCCGTGACATGCTGGCTGACACATTGGCCAGGCTGGAAGAGGGCGTCGGCGCCGTCGTCACGTCCTCGGGCATGGCCGCGGTCGATCTGGTGCTGGGGCAGTTGGGACGAGACGATCTCGTCGTTGCGCCGCATGATTGCTACGGGGGTACCTACCGGCTGCTTTCAATTCGCCGCGACAAAGGACATTTCGATGTCCTCTTCGTTGATCAGGGGAATGCAGAGGCTTTATCGGCGATGTTGGCAAAGAAGCCGGCCTTGGTGCTGATCGAGACACCGAGCAATCCGCTGATGCGCGTCGTCGACATCTGCTCGATCGCCTCTCAGGCAAAAGCTGTCGGCGCGAAGGTTGCAGTGGACAACACCTTCCTGTCGCCCGCTCTGCAGCGGCCGATCGCGCTGGGTGCCGATTTTGTCGTCCACTCGACCACCAAATACCTGAATGGCCATTCCGATGTGGTGGGTGGCGCCGTCATCGCGGCGCAACAGAGCGATGTCGAGGCACTTGGAGAATGGGCGAAGGCCACCGGTGTCGCAGGAGCGCCGTTCGATGCCTACCTGACGCTCAGGGGCCTTCGCACGCTGTTCCCGCGTATCGAGCGGCAGCAAGCCAACGCGGCGGCAGTGGCCACTTTCCTGCAAAAGCAGCCGCAAGTGAGCGCCGTCCATTATCCGGGTCTTCAATCCCATCCCGGCCATGCAATCGCCAAGGCTCAGCAAGCCGGGTTCGGAGCGATGCTGAGCTTCGAACTGGCTGGAGGCGTGGAGGCGGTTCGGCGCTTCGTCGAAGCAGTCGAAGTTATCACGCTGGCCGAGTCTCTCGGCGGCGTCGAAAGCCTTGTTGCCCATCCGGCTACCATGACCCATGCCGGAATGGGCGCCGAGGGCCGAAAGGTCGCCGGAATAAGCGACAGCCTTCTGAGGCTATCGGTCGGCCTCGAAGCGGAGACTGATCTGATCGCCGACCTTGAGCTAGCGCTTTCCAAAGCCGCTGGTTAGGAGGGACCGATCTACTGGAGAAGAGGTGGTTAAAAAACGGCGCTATCGACACCGTCGCTAGTTACTATAGCTTGACGACGGCCTGAAGACGAGCCCTGTCCACTGTCGTGGCTACGGCGCAGTTGGATTTATGAGGCCAGCTCGTTTTCGTTTGGAGAGACGAGTGATGGACTTCGATCCTGTATTCCTGTCGCGATTGCAATTCGCCTGGGTCATCGGCTGGCACATCCTGTTGCCGGCCATCACCGTGGGATTGGCCGCGTTCATCGCGATGCTGGAAGGTCTCAATTTTTTTTCCGGGAAGGACATCTATCTCCGCATCTCGACGTTCTGGATCAAGATATTCTCGATTGCTTTCGGCATGGGCGTCGTCACCGGGGTCGTCATGCCTTTCCAGTTCGGCACGAACTGGAGCCGCTTTTCCGACGCGACCGCAAATGTGCTTTCCCCGCTTTTCGCCTATGAAGGCCTGACGGCGTTTTTCCTCGAGGCGGCCTTCCTCGGCGTCCTTCTTTTCGGACGGCAACTGGTGCCGCGTTGGGCGCATTTCGTTGCCGCGCTAATGGTGGCGCTCGGCACTTTGCTGTCTTCCTTCTGGATCCTGTCGGCCAACAGCTGGATGCAGACGCCGGCCGGGTACGAGATCATCGATGGCCGTTTCTTACCGACGGACTGGTTCAAGGTGGTCTTCAATCCTTCCTTTCCCTATCGGCTGGCGCATACCGTCGTCGCCTTCTTCGTCACGACAGGATTCGTCGTCATGGGCGTCGGCGCCTATTTGATGCGTCGCGGGCGATCCGTTGAGGAAGGCCGAACGATGCTGTCGATGACGCTCTGGCTGCTGACCGTGCTGGTCCCGCTGCAGATGTTCATCGGCGACCAGCATGGACTGAACACGCGCGAACACCAGCCGGCCAAGCTCGCCGCCATCGAGGCGCGCTGGGAAACCGCCCGGCAGGTGCCGCTGACGCTTTTCGCCATTCCCGACGACAGAGGCGAGCGCAACCTCTTTGCCATCGACGTTCCCTGGCTCGGCAGCCTCATCCTCACCCATGAACTCGATGGCGAGGTCAAAGGCCTCAAGGACTTTCCGGCCGACCAGCGCCCGCCTGTCGCGATCCCCTTCTTCGCCTTCCGGATCATGGTCGGCTGCGGCATCCTGATGCTCGGCCTCGTCCTTTTCGGCGGATGGCTTCGTTGGCGCGGCCGGCTGGACACATCGCCGGCCTTTCTCAGGATTACCCAGATCGCGGCGCCCATCGGCTTCGTGGCGGTCATCGCCGGATGGCTGACCACCGAGGTCGGACGCCAGCCCTGGACGGTCTATGGCCTTTTGCGCACGGCCGAATCGGTCTCGCCATCCCTGACCAGGTCCGACGTCTTGATCTCGCTGCTCGGCTATATCGCCGTCTACCTCATCATCTATCCGGCGGGCCTCTTTCTGATGCTGCGCATCGTGCGCAAGGGCCCGGCAATTGTCGCCGAAGAAGGTGCGGAGATCGAAGGGGGACGGCCGGAGGCGCCGGTCCGCGCCGGAGCCGTCGAACTTCGGGAAGGAGAAGTGCGATGACCCAGGTGCTCGACTTCGTGCCGATCTGGACGCTGATCCTCGGCATGGCGGTTTTCTTCTACGTGCTGCTGGACGGTTTCGATCTCGGCGTCGGCATGCTCTACGGCTTCGCCCCCGACACTGCGTCCCGCAACACGATCATGAATTCGATCGCGCCGATCTGGGACGGCAACGAAACCTGGCTGGTGCTGGGAGGGCTTGGGCTTCTGGCGGCGTTTCCGCTTGCCTTCGCCATCATCATTCCGGCGGTGTATTTTCCGGTCCTCGTCATGCTGCTGGCGCTGGTCTTTCGCGGCGTGGCGTTCGAGTTCCGCTTCCGCGACGTCGAGCACAAGACGTTCTGGGATCATGGCTTCTGCTATGGCTCGGCCATCGCCACTTTCGCGCAAGGCGTCGTGCTCGGCTCTTTCATCCAGGGTTTTGAGGTCACTGGCAGACAGTTTTCCGGCGGTTCCTTCGATTTTCTGACGCCATTCTCGCTATTGACAGGTTTCGCCCTGTTGTTCGGCTACAGCCTTCTGGGCGCTGGCTGGCTGATCCTGAAGACCGAGGGCGAGGTGCAGGCAGCCGCGCGCCGCCACGGCCGAGTCTGCCTTGTCGGCGTCCTCATTGGCATCGGTGTCGTCAGCATCTGGACGCCGTTCATGAGCCAAGCCATAGCCGCGCGCTGGTTCTCCTGGCCCAACATTCTGTATTTGGCACCGGTACCAGTCGCGACAGCGGCCGTCGCCTTCTTCACTTGGCGGGTACTGGGCAGTGCAAGTGAGACGAAGCCTTTCGTCGGCGCCATCGGTCTCTTTGCGCTTTCCTATGTTGGGATCGCCATCAGCCTCTTCCCGATGATCGTTCCCTACCATTTCACGCTTTGGGAATCGGCCTCTTCAGAACGCACCCAGGCTTTCCTGCTCGTCGGGACTCTTGTGTTGTTGCCCGTGATCCTGATGTACACCGGCTGGTCGTATTGGGTGTTCCGCGGCAAAGTTCGCGCTGACGTTGGCTACCATTGAACAGGTTTTTCGGACGCTGGCCGACACAGTTGCTCTCATATTTACATGGTATCTAATACCAACGGTCTCGGGCGCTGACTCTTTCGTGATTTTGTGTCGCAGGCGGACCGTGATTCCCTGATGCCGAAGGAGATTCGGCGATGGGTTCAGCGGTGAAATTACGGGATGACTATTCGGCGAGCGAACTTCGACGCCTTGCGCGGGCTTCGAAGGATGTGCGGCAGAGCAGCCGGCTATTATCGATCGCGGCGGTTCTGGACGGGATGAACCGAACCGATGCGGCGCGGATCGGCGGGATGGATCGGCAGACGCTGCGCGACTGGGTGCACCGGTTCAATGCTGCAGGCCCCGACGGTCTTCTCGATCAGTGGTCGCCTGGTCCGCTGTCGCGGCTGTCGCCAGAGCAGCAGAGCGAATTGGCTGCGATGGTGGAGACGGGGCCGGACCGAGCCGTTGACGGCGTTGTGCGCTGGCGGCGCATCGACCTGAAGCGCGTCATCAAGGAGCGCTTCGGCGTGGACTACGACGCGCGCTATGTCGGGAAACTGCTGCACAAGCTCGGCTTCTCGCACATCAGTGCGCGCCCACATCATCCGGGCCAGGATGCCCATATTGTCGAGGAGTTCAAAAAAACTGGCCACGCACGCTGAAGGCGCATCTTTGCGACCTGCCGCCGCGCACGAAGGTGGAACTTTGGTTCCAGGATGAGGCCCGCATCGGCCAGAAGAACGGCATCGTGCGGCAATGGGCAAGGCGCGGCACCCGGCCCCGCCAGCCGGCCGATCAGCGCTACAAGAGTGCGTATCTGTTTGGTGCGATTTGCCCGGCGCGCGGCGCCGGGGCCGCTCTGGCTCTGCCCTTTGCCGACACCGAGGCCATGCAACGCCATATCGACGAGATCAGCCGCCATGTTGAAAAGGACGCACACGCTGTGCTCGTCATGGATCGTGCCGGATGGCACACCACAGCCAATCTCAGGATGCCGAAAAACATGACGGCGATCTTCCTGCCCTCGCGCTCTCCGGAACTGAACCCGGTCGAAAACGTCTGGCAATATCTGCGGCAGAATTGGCTCTCAAACCGCGTCTTCGACGACTACGACGCCATCATCGACGCCGCCTGCGAGGCTTGGCAGAAGCTCCTCGCTGCGCCCGAAACCATCACATCAATCGGAATGCGGCAGTGGGCGCACGTCGGTCAAACTCCATGACTCTTGGTATAACTGGCTCGTGCAAGAAGCTGCGTGTTGCGACGAGCCAATGCCAATGAAGTCGACCAGTTCGGATCATTCCTCGCCACGACGCAGCAAGCGTCTCAGCATCGGCTCTATCCGCGAAAGCTCGTCGAGATGCGCAACCGAAAGGTCGGCCAGGTGGTCGTCGGCACGCACCGTTAACTGCAGCAGCACACGACGGTGGTCGTCCTTGTCCTGATCCCGTGCGACCAGCCCGGCCTCGCCAAGGCGATTGACCAATTCGACGGCGCTGTGGTGGCGGATGCGCAGGCGCTTCGCGAGGTCGCCGACCGTCACCGGTCCACCACCCGGATATCCCTTGATCGCAAGCAGCGCCTGATGCTGGCGTGGGGTCAGCCCGGCATCATGTGCCTGGACCTGGCTGAATTCGAGGAAGCGGCGGATCAGGTAACGAAAATCCGACAGCCGCTGGTAGTCGGCCTGGCTGATGGCGGGGCGTGGTTTTTGCGGATGCGTCATTTTTGACACTTGTTCCATTCCGATCGGTTTTAGCAAGAACGGCCTTGTCTATTTATATCGTATTACGATACATAGCGAACCGACAAGCATGCCGTGTCCGCCGACACAGTCATCCGGCACATGCGATGCGTCCGCAGAATGAGAGCAGCAATGAAACCTGATCACGCCAGCCCCGACCATCTCCGAGATTTCACGACCGATGCAAGGGTGCTGCTGGTTGCCGCGATAGCGGTGGTGGTAGCGACGGCGGGGCTGTTTGCCGGCATCGCGCTTTTGAAGCTGATCCGGCTGGCCACCAACATTGCCTATTTTGGCCAGTTCACGCTCGCCGACCTGAAGCTCGAGGACACTCCGCTGGGCTATGCCTCCGTCATCGTCCCTGTGGTCGGCGCGCTGATCATCGGCCTGATGGCGCGCTTCGGCAGCGAGAAGATTCGCGGCCACGGCATTCCCGAGGCCATCGAGGCTATCCTGCTCGGGCGCTCCAGGCTCGATGCCAAGGTTGCGATCCTGAAGCCGCTGTCGTCGGCAATCTCGATCGGTTCCGGCGGACCGTTCGGCGCCGAGGGGCCGATCATCATGACCGGCGGCGCGATCGGCTCGCTGATCGCGCAGATGCTGCCGGTCACCGACAATGAACGCAAGAC
>NZ_VFUV01000029.1:0-44814 GCF_006441315.1 Mesorhizobium sp. B2-4-19
CACCCGCACCGTCTACATGAACCCGGTCAGCCGCTTCATCTACTGGAACATGAACTACCATGTCGAACATCACATGTTCCCGATGGTGCCGTATCACGCACTGCCCAGGCTGCATGAGCTGATCAAACACGATCTGCCCGAACCGAACCCGTCGATGTGGCACGCCTATCGCGAGGTCTGGCCGGTGCTGCTCAGGCAGCTGAAATACGAGGATTTTTATCTCAAGCGCGAACTGCCGCCGACGGCCAGGCCCTATCGCGGCGAGTTCCACGAGGTCGATATGTCGGCTGCGGCCGAATAGCGATCGCGAATTTTGCAGGGGAACGAGATGGCCGATTGGGTTGAAGCGTGCGCGGTGGATGATGTCGAGGAAGAGGATGTCATCCGCTTCGACCATGGCGGCCGCACCTTCGCGGTGTACCGCTCGCCCGATGACGAGTTCTTCGCCACCGACGGCTACTGCACGCATGAGAAGGCGCATCTGGCCGACGGGTTGGTGATGGACGACATCATCGAATGCCCCAAGCACAATGGCCGGTTCAACTACAAGACAGGTGCCGCCAAGGGCGCGCCGGTCTGCGTCAATCTTGTGACCTATCCGGTGAAGATCGAGGCCGGTAAGGTGATGATCCAGATTTGACGCGCGGCAACCGATCCAGCATCTCAAAGGGGACGTATTAATGAGCCGAAAGAGACCGACCGTCGCCGATCTGCGGGCGATGAAGGGCAAGCGCCAGCTGACCATGCTGCGCGTGCTCACCCTAGACGAGGCGGAGGCCGCCGAGCGGGCAGGGGTCGACATCGTCTCGGTGCCACCCGAACTGGTGCTCAACCCGCAATATCGCGATGCCGCGCCCAGCCTGTTCACCATGCCGGGCGAGAATTTCTTCGAGATCGGCACGGCGGATGATTTCGTGCGCTGGGCCTTCCGGCTCTACAAGGCAAGCGCCGACGCGGTCTATTGCAGCGCCGGCTACGCCACCATCAAGCGCATGGCGGACGATGCCATTCCCGTCATCGGCCATGTCGGCCTCATTCCGTCGCGCGCCACATGGACCGGCGGCTTCAAGGCGGTCGGCAAAACCGCCGACACAGCCATCCAGGTTTTCGAAGCGGTGAAGCAGCTGGAGGCCGCCGGTGCTGTCGGCGCCGAGATCGAGGTGGTGCCGGTCGAGGTGGCCAAGGCGATTTCCGAGCGCACCTCGCTGATCATGCTGTCGATGGGGGCGGGCACCGGGTGCGACGCGCAATATCTGTTCGCCGACGACATTCTCGGCCAGAACCGGGGCCACATGCCGCGTCACTCCAAGGTCTATCGCAATTTCGCCACCGAGTATGACCGGCTGCAGGCGGAGCGGGTGGCGGCGTTCTCCGAATATGTCGCCGACGTCAACAGCGGCGCCTATCCCGAGGACAGGCACGTCATGCGCATGGACCCGGCCGAGCTCAGCCTGTTCATGAAAAGGGTAGACGCAAAGAGCTGACTATTCGATTTCTTTGCCGACCGCCGCAGCGCCTTGCCATGCTCCGTCGGCGAGCATGGCGTGGAGCACCTCGGCGTCGGCCCCCAGCGGCCGGTCGTCCTTCAGCATCGATACATGCGCGCGCACCGCCGCATAGATCGCGCCAGTGCGCGGCGCGAGCGTCAACCCTTCACGCAGGTCGACGGCCTGGGCGGCAGCCATCAATTCGAAGGCGATCAGCCGCCGCCACAGCGCGATCATTCCGGCGCATTTCGAAACGGCGAGGGGCGACTGGGTCGCGTGGTCCTCGACGCCTTCCGAAACCGGCAGGAAGTCGAGCATCACCGGATTGGCCTTGTGGCGGATGGCAGCCAGGATCGATGTCGCCGTCTTCTGCAGCGGCACGAAACCGGCCGAGGCGCCGCCGATGGGCGACAGATATTTGGTCAAGCCGTTGCGGCCCGAACCGGTGAGCTGGATGAAGCGGGCAACGCTGCCAGCGGCGCATTGCGCGATGGCCAGGCCGAGCGTCTCGAAGGCAAGCGAGAGCGAGGCCGTGTGGAAATTGCCGGTCGACATCACCAGTTCGTCGTCGCCGATCACCAGCGGGTTGTCGGCGGCGGCGTTGAGTTCGATCTCGACAGCACTCTTTGCGTGGCCGATCGCCTCGATCAGCGCGCCGTGGATCGACGGCATGCAGCGGATCGACAACGGGTCCTGAATCGTCGTGGGCGCCGGCATCTCGTCGCGGGCGAGAAGGTCGTGCAAGGCCTTCGCCGCCTCCTGCTGCCCGGCAGCCGGCCGCGCCATCTGCAGGCGCGGATCGAGAATGGTGCGGTTGGCGCCAAAACCTTCCATGGTCAGCGCGCCGGCCTGCTGCTGCTGGGCGAGCGCCGACAGCGCATCCGTGATCGCGAGGGCACCGCTGCCGGCGGAGACCGCCGAGGCGTTGATCAGCGACAGTCCGTCCTTGGGAGGCAGGCTGATCGGCGCGAGGCGGGCCATCATCAGCGCCTTGGCCGCCGGCATGCGCCGGCCCTGATAGTCGGCTTCGCCTTCGCCGATCAGCAGGCGGGCAAGCGCGGTCATAAGCAAAAGGTCGCCGGCGCCGATCGAGCCGAGCGACGGCATCACCGGATGGACGCCGGCATTGAGCGCGTCGACCAGAGCGACGAAGACCATGGGCGACAGGCCGGAGCCGCCGACCGCCAGCATCGAGGCGCGGGCGACCATGGTGGCCCGCACGGCCTCGACCGGCAGAGTTTCGCCGACCGCGCCGCTGCGGCCCTGCAGCAACTGGCGCTGGAAGGCGCTGGCGTCGCCTTCGACGGAGGTGCCAAGATTGGCGCCAAGCCCGGTGTTCAGGCCGTAGATCTGCTGGCCTGAGGCGGCGGCCTGGTCGAGCACTTTTCGCGCCTTGTCCAGCCTGCCGATGATTTCGGGTCCGATCTCTACCTTGCGCGCCTGGCGGGCGACGGTGGCGACATCACCGACACTGACGCCGGCTCCGGTGAGGACCAGCGCGCTCATGCGAAACGCAGCCTCTGGCCGATGCCTTTTTCTCCTGCCTTGGCGAGCATCGCCTTGCCCAGTGCAATGTCGGAGAGCGACAGGCCGCGATGCCAGAACAGGATGGTCTCGTCGTCGCTCTGCCTGCCCGGCTTGAGGCCGGCGGCGATCTGGCCGAGCTCGGCATGCAGCGTTTTCTCGCTGAGCCGTCCGGTCTCGACATGGGCGCGCAGCGAGCCGAACTTGCCGCCCTTGCACTGGCCCCAATCGTCGACGACCATCTTCTTCATGATGTCGGTCAGCGACAGTTCCACCGCGCTCATCGTGCCATAGGGCACGACCAGCGCGCCGGGCTTGATCCATTCGGTCTTGAGCAGCGGTTGTGGCTCCGGCAGCCGTGAGGCCTCGACGACGATGTCGGCGCCCTCGACGCAGCTTTTCCAGTCGGCTACGGCCGTGACCGTCTTGCCGAGATCGGCGGAGAGCTTGGCGGCAAAGCCGTCACGGCTTTCCGAGCGGCGCGAATGGACGCGGATTTCATCGAAGTCGAAGAGATGATCGAGCAGCCGCACGTTCCAGTAGGCGGTGCCGCGCGCGCCGATATGGGCCAGCACCTTCGAACTCTTGCGCGCCAGATGCTTGGCGCCGATCGCGGTGACCGCACCGGTGCGCATGTCGGTGATGATGGTGGCGTCGAGAATGGCGCGCGGCGTGCCGGTGCGTGGATCGAACAGATTGAGGATGCCGAATTCCGAGGGCAGGCCATGCAGATAGTTGTCGACATAGTCGCCGACGATCTTCACGCCCGCCGTGTCGAGCGGCGCCACATAGCCGCGCAAGACATTGAAATGGCCGTGGAAGGATGGGTCCGGTTCGAGATGGACGCGCGGCTCGATCACCGCCTGGCCCTTGCCCTGGGCGACGAGGCCAGCCTCGACCGCGGCAATGATTTCGCCGTCGGTCATGGCAAGCGCTTCAATGTCGAGGGCATTGAGATAGTCGATATAGATGGGCTTCATTTTGCGCGCGCACTTTCCTCGATCACCCGCGCATCCCATAGCAGGCCGCGACGCGACACGAAAGTTTGTTGCGCTGTGTCTGGACGCCGCCGGCTAAATGCTGTTCAAACCGCACCGAAATGACTGCCATTCCCGAGACCGAGGCCTTGCCGGAAACGGCCACCAATGCGCGCCGCGTGGCGCTGATCGTTGCCATCGCCTTCTTCATGCAACTGCTGGACTCGACGATCATCTCGACCTCGCTGCCGCAGATGGGCCAGTCTTTCGGCGTGCCGGCGGTGGCGATGAGCATCGGCATCACCGTCTACATGCTGACCATGGCGGTGTTCGTGCCGCTGTCGGGCTGGCTCGCCGACCGTTTCGGCGCGCGCAACATTTTCCTCTTGGCCATCGCGCTGTTCACGCTGGCCTCGCTCGCCTGCGGTTTCTCGCAAAATCTGACCGAATTCGTTGCCGCACGTGCCGTGCAGGGGCTGGGCAGCGCGCTGATGACGCCGGTGGGCCGCATTCTCGTCCTGCGCAATGCGTCGAAATCCGAGCTGCTCAACGCCACCGCGCTGATCACCTGGCCGGCGCTGTTCGCGCCGGTGGTCGGTCCGGTGCTTGGCGGCTTCATCACCACCTATCTGTCCTGGCACTGGAATTTCTTCATCAATATCCCGCTTGGGCTGATCGGGTTGGCACTGGTCGCCCGCTTCATCCCAGGCGACCGCGAGGCGGACCCGAAGCCGCTCGACTGGCCGGGATTTTTCCTGACGTCGCTCGGGCTCGCCTGCCTGCTCTACGGTCTCGAGCGCATCGCGCATCCCGAGGATGGCGTGCTGCCGACCACGGCGCTGATCGCGGTGGGGGTCGTCATCGGCTGGCTGGCGGTGCGGCATCTGCGGCGCGCTCCGCATCCGCTGCTCGACCTCTCCTCGTTCAAGGTGTTGACCTTCGCCATCTCGACGCTTGCCGCCGGCACCATCTTCCGGGTGGCGATCAACGCCACGCCGTTCCTGCTGCCGCTTTTGTTCCAGCTCGGCTTCGGCCTCTCGCCTGTCGATGCCGGCCTGATGATCCTGGCCTATTTCCTCGGCAATCTCGGCATGAAGACGGTAACGACGCCAACGCTGCGGCGTTTCGGTTTCCGCCTGGTGATGGTGGTCAACGGCATCATCGCCTCGGCCTCGATCATGGCTTGCGGGGTGATCTCGCCGCAGACGCCGCAGGCACTGGTGGTGGCGCTGATGCTGATCGCCGGCCTGTCGCGCTCGATGCAGTTCACCGCGCTCAACACGCTGGCCTTCGCCGATATCGACGCCGCGCAGCGCAGCTCGGCGGCGACGTTGTCCTCGATGCTGCAGCAGGTGGCGATGCTGTTCGGCGTGGCCGTGGCGGCGGCGATCCTCAACCTGTCGCAGATCGCCAGGGCGCAACCGTCGCTCGACCTCGTCGATTTTCGAATCGCCTTTTTCGTGATCGGCGCCATCGGGCTGGTGGCGGCGCTGCGTTTTCTGGTGCTGCCGCCAGCTGCGGGCGCCGAGGTTTCCGGCCACGCGCCGGGGAATTGAAAATCGGATTTTCTCGCCTGATGCGGAGATAAATTCCGCCTCATCCTTTCGCCTTGACGCTGCACTCTCGCGAATGGCTGCGATGGCGCAATCGATTGCCAAAAATGCAGGAGTTTCCGGGCATTGCGCCAGTTTTGGCAATCGATGCGTCCACTCGGCGAATATCGGCATAAGGCCGCGTTCTGAACGCGGATTCATTTGACGAAGTGGCGCAGAGCCGATTAGCTTTTGCTTTCGGGATGGCAGCGCTGCCATCGGGGCAAATGCAGACATGAATGCGATCGGCTGGCTAAATCTCAGGAGCCTGAATCAGGAAGGCATTGTCTTTGCCATCGCCGTGGTGCTGTTCGTTGCAGCTGCCATCGGCCTGCCGGGCTTCATCGACCCCAACAACCTCGTCGCCATCGTCAGGTCGGTGTCGGTGCTGGGCATATTGGCGCTCGGCATGGCGGTCGTCATCATCGGGCGCGGCATCGACCTGTCGGCAGTGGCGATCATGGCGATGTCGGTCGCCTGGTATCTGCAACTGCTCAACACCGGAACCTCGGACGGGCTGGCCTTCGCCTACGTGCTGGCCGGCGTGCTCGCCATCGGCCTGCTCAACGGCTTTCTCGTCGCCTATGCCGACGTGCCGGCGATCTTCGTGACGCTGGCGACCGGCTCCTTCGTCTTCGGCTATGTGCGCTCGCAACTGATCACGCAGGACGCCGTGCCGGTGCCGCAGGGCCATTGGGTCGAGCTGCTGGGCGGCCTGCGCTTTCTCGATATCCCGATCGAGGTGTTCGTCTTCGCCGGGCTGGCTTTCCTGTTCTTCCTGTTCCTGCGCTACACCAAATGGGGCCGCTACATCTATTTCGCCGGCGACAATCCGGTCGCCGCCCGCAACATCGGCATTCCGGTGCGGCCGATGCTGGTGCTGCGCTACGTGCTCTCGGCTTTCGTCGCGCTGATCGCCGGCCTGCTGACCGCGGCCAGCCTGCATTCGATCAACACCCGCATCGTCAATTCGACGCTGCTCTACGACATCGTGCTGGTGGCGGTGATCGGCGGCATCGGCCTGTCTGGCGGCAGGGGCGGGGTACGCAATGTGCTGGTAGGGGCGGCGCTGATCGGCATCCTGCTCAACGCCATGACCATCATCGACATTCCGCTGCTCTACCAGAACCTCATCAAAGCGGCGATCCTGCTCG
Source organism: Mesorhizobium sp. B2-4-19 (assembly GCF_006441315.1). NCBI lineage: Bacteria > Pseudomonadati > Pseudomonadota > Alphaproteobacteria > Hyphomicrobiales > Phyllobacteriaceae > Mesorhizobium > Mesorhizobium sp. B2-4-19. The sequence goes on from NZ_VFUV01000029.1 coordinate 6,735, forward strand.
GGGCCATCATCGTCGACGGCATCATCAATCCGCGCGACGAACAGACCGCACAACAGGGCGACATTTAGAGCAGATGGGCTAGCCCATCTTGCTCGGGGTACCCGGCGCGATCGCGACGATCGGCCGGCAATGAAAACCGAACCAGAGGACGTGACATGAGACTGATCAAGACACTTATGGCCGCCGCAACGGCGCTCGCCGTTGCCGCCTTCGTGGCGCCGACCTTTGCCGCCGACGATCCAGGTCCGGCGGCCTACGCACAGGCGCTCAAGGGCAAGCGCGTCATGCTGGTGCCGCTGGCGATGGGCTTCGATCTGGCGCAAGGCTGGGCGCACTATCTGAAGAAGGAGGTCGAGGTCTGGGGCGGCACGTTCGAGACGCGCGATCCGAACTGGGTGGTCGACGCCGGCGCGCAGGCGATCACCGATGCCATCTCGTCGGACACCCGGCCCGACGTGTTGATCATTCACGCACCAGACCTCAACTCCTATTCCAAGCTGATGAAGAAGGCGCAGGCCGCCGGCACCTATGTGCTTCTGGTCGACAACCCCGCCAACTTCCCGGCCGACGCCTTCGTCGGCAGCGATTGGGACCGCCTGGGCCAACTCGAGGCCGAAGCGGCGATCAAGGGCTGCGGCGAAAACTCGTCGAAGAAAATCGGCCTGGTGCAGGGCGACCAGGCGAACTCTTCCAGCCTCTATCAGTATGCCGGCATCATGAAGGTGCTGGACAAGCATCCCGACTTCAAGGTCGTGGCCAAGCCCGACTCCAACTGGGACGCGACGACCTCGCGCAATGTGACGACGACGATGCTGCAGCAGAACCCGGACATCTGCGCCATCATCGATTTCTGGGATGGTGACGCCACCGGCGCATCGGCCGCGATCCGCGACGCCAAGCTCGACGGCAAGGTGTTCCTGGTCACCACCGGCGGCGGTGAAAAAGCCGCCGATTGCGACAAGCTTCAGGACGGCACCTATGGCGCCGTGGTGATGACCGAGCTTGCCCGCCAGTCGGGCGACATGAACGCCATCATCAAGTTCCTGCTGCAGAGCGGCCAGCCGGCCGGCACCTCGCACACCTACATCTACACGCTGGAGAAGGCGACGACCAAGGCCGACCTCAAGCCCGACAGCTGCTGGGATTTGAAGGCGCTGCAGGCCGAAGCGGCGGCGAAGTAAGCGACGCGGTCGAATAGACTCCACGAGGTGGCCGGATCAGTTCGGCCACCTCTTTCTCTTGATCAACGGCGGCCAATGTCCTTTCGCGAACGCCTGCAGTCCTGGCGCTACAATCTCGTGCCCGACCATCTGGTCGGCGAGATCCTGACCAAACGCTGGACCGACAACGCCATTCCGTTCCTGGCGCTGGTGGTGACATTGGCGAGTTTCGGCTCGATCATTCCCGGCTTCTTCAAGCTGAACGCGCTGCAGGAATCGACCCGCCAGCTCGGCGAGTTCTCCATGGTCGTCACCGGCATGACGGTGGTGATGCTGGGCGGCGGCATCGATCTGTCGGTCGGCTCAATCTTCGCGCTGTCCTGTTTCTCCGCCGTCTATGTCTTCTTCATTGTCGAACAGTCGATCTGGCTGGCGATGGCCGCCTCGCTCGCCACCGGCCTGATCTTCGGCGCCATCAACGGCTACCTCGTCGGCTACCTCAGGCTGCGCGCCTTTCTCACCACGCTGGTCACCTTCATCTTCGGGCGGGCGCTGTTCGACATCCTCGTCACCAGCTATGCCGCCGACGTGCAGCTCTCGACCGCCGCCTCGGACGTGCTCGACTTCATCGGCGACAGCACTTTCTGGGGCCTGTCGGTCTCGGTATGGCTCGCCATCATCCTTGCCATCGTCACTCATATCGCGCTGACGCGCTCGCGGCCGGGCTGGCATGTGCTGGCGGTCGGCGGCTCCAGGCGCTCGGCGCACAATGCCGGCATCCGCGTGCGCCGCACCGTGTTCATGACCTATGTCTTTTCCGGTTTCTGCGCTTCGATCGGCGGTTTTCTCATCGCCTGCCGCTTGAGCGGGGCAGGGCCGGGCACCGGGCTCAACCTCGAGATCATGGCGCTGACGGCGGCGGTGGTCGGCGGCGTCAGCCTGGGCGGCGGGCGCGGCTCGGTGATCAAGGGGTTGATGGGCGCCATCATCGTCCTGACCATGACCAACGGGCTGATCCGGCTGGGCTACGGCACCGGCACTAACCAGATGGTGCTCGGCATCATGCTGGCGGTGGCGGTGACCATCGACATCCGCTGGCTGAAGAACCGCCATAAGGTGCTGAACGAAGTCTATGTCGCGCCGGTCTACCTCAAGATGGGCTTGACACAATCGGCGGTACCGGGCTCCGGCACGCCTTACGAACTCGACAACCGGCTGTCGGCGGCCGACCATATTGGGCTTGGCGAACTGGAAGGGCCGGAGGACGTCATCCTCGACCGCGACGACCATCTCTATTGCGGCACCCGTCATGGCGAGATCGTCCGTTTCTTCGCGCCGGACTATGTCAGGTCGGAAGTGTTCGCCCATATTGGCGGCTTCCCGCTGGGCCTGGCCTTCGACAAGACAGGCAATCTGATCAGCTGCGTCGGCGCCATGGGGCTCTATTCCGTCTCGCCGCAGCGGGAAGTAAAACGGCTGTCGGCCGAGACCGCGCGCTCCTGGACCTCGATCGTCGACGATGCGCGGCTGCGCGATCCCAACGATTGCGACATCGCGCCCGACGGGCGCATTTATTTCACCGACTCGACCAAGCGCTACGACGCCCATGATTGGGCGCTGGACTCGATCGAGAACCGCGCCACCGGGCGGCTGCTGGTCCACGACCCCAGGGACGGGTCGACGAAGACCCTGCTCGACGGCTTCCGCTACACCAACGGCGTGTGCATGGCGCATGACGGCAAATCGCTGTTCTTCGCCGAAAGCTGGGCCTGCCGCGTGCATCGCTACTGGCTGGAAGGGCCGAAGGCCGGCACCGCCGAATGCGTCATCCGCGACATGCCGGGCTATCCCGACAACATCAACCGCGCTTCCGACGGCAATTACTGGATGGCGTGGCTCGGCATGCGCACGCCGAGCTTCGACCTGTCGCTGCGCCATCCCGACATGCGCAAGCGCATGACGCGCCGTCTGCCGCAGGACGAGTGGCTGTTTCCCAATATCAACACCGGCGGCGTCGTGAAATTCAACGAGAAGGGCGGCATCGTCGAGGCACTGGGCGATCTCTCCGGCGCCGCGCATCCGATGGTCACCTCAATGCGCGAACACAAGGGCTTTCTCTTTGTCGGCGGCATCCTCAACAACCGCGTCGGCCGCTACAAAATATCGGGCGCCGACCCGAACTGGACCAGCCCGGCTTCCTATTGGGGAGCAAAACCATGATCCTCGATCCGATCCTGGATATGTTTCGCGGCAAGGCGGTCACCATCCCACCGCTGGATGGCGCTTTCCGGCCCAACACGCGGCTCGATCATGCATCGTCGTTTGCCGAGCTGAGCGAGCCTGACAATCTACTGGTCTCCGGCGATCGGCTGCTCGCCTCCAGCGGCAACGCGGTCTACTCGCTTGCCGCCGGAGCCGAGCCCAAGGTGATCGAGACCTTTCCGTCGCCCATCGCGGCGCTGGCCGGGTCGCCATCGGGCGAAGTCACGGTGGCGCTCGAAAGCGGCAAGCTGCTGGTATCAGGCAAGGAGCTTTCGCTGCCGGCTGATCTCAGCTGCATCACAGCACTTGCCTATGCCGAAGACGGCACGCTGTGGCTGGCCAACGGTTCGGCCGAACATGCGCCGTCGCAATGGGCGGCCGACCTGATGAAGAAGGGTGCGTCCGGTTCGCTTTGGAAACGCGACGCGACAGGCGGCGAGTTCCGCAAGGTGGCCGCCGATCTCGCCTTTCCCTATGGGCTCCATCCAATTGGCAGTGACGTGCTAGTCAGCGAAAGCTGGCGCCATCAGCTCATCCGCTTCGACGGCGCTACGGGCAGCCGGTCAACCGTGCTGACGCATCTGCCCGGCTATCCCGCGCGGCTTGCGCCGGCCGGCGACGGTGGCGCCTGGCTGGCGCTGTTTGCGCCGCGCAACCGGCTGATCGAATTCGTTCTGCAGGAAACGCACTATCGCCAGGACATGATCGGCCAGGTGCCGCCGGCCTACTGGATCGCACCGGCGCTGGCCTCCAATCGCAGCTTCCTCGAACCGCTGCAGTGCGGCGGCATCCGCACCATGGGCATCCACAAGCCATGGTCGCCGAGCCGCTCCTACGGGCTGGTGGTCAAGCTCGACGCAGAAATGCAGCCGCAATTCAGCCTGCACAGCCGCGCCAACGGCACACGCCACGGCATCTGCAGCGTGACGGAAAAGGCCGGCCGGCTGTTCATCGCCTCCAAGGGCGGCGACTGCGTTCTGGCTGTCGACCTCGCTTCGGGAGGTTTTTGATGGAACCGATCGTCCATCTGGAGAACGTCACCAAGAACTATCGCGGCGTGCCCGCGGTCAGGAATGTCAGCTTCGACTTGCGCAAGGGCGAGATCCACGCGCTGCTCGGCGAGAACGGCGCCGGCAAATCGACGCTGACCAAGATCATCGCAGGGGTGGTCGACGCCACCTCCGGCAAGATGTTCCACAAGGGCAGCGAGATCGCCTACGCCTCGCCGCACGCGGCTCTCGAGGCCGGCATCGCCATGGTGTTCCAGGAAACCAGCCTGGTGCCGTCGATGACGGTGGCGCAAAACCTCTATCTCGGCACTGAGAAATTCCTCAACCGGCTGCGCGGCACGTATATTTCAGCACAGCAATTCCTGCAGTCGCTGAATTTCCCCGTCGATCCCAACGCCATGGTGGCGACGCTGGGCGCGGCCAAGCGGCAGATGGTCGAGATCGCGCGCGCTGTCCACCACAATGCCGAGATCATCATCTTCGACGAGCCGACGGCGACGCTGACGCCGGAGGAAAAACGCCACTTCTTCGCGCTGATCCGTCGGCTCAAGGCGAGCGGCGTCTCCATCGTCTTCATCAGCCACGCGCTGGAAGAGGCGCTGGCCATTGCCGATCGCATCACCGTTTTGCGCGACGGCGAACTGGTCATCACCGACGACACGTCGGCCTTCGACCGCGACAAGATCGTCGCCGCCATGGTCGGGCGCACATTGTCGGGGCAGATCTACCGTCAGCGCGACGAGGCCAGACTGCGCAAGGCCGGCAAGAAGGTGCTGTCGGTGCAGGACATTTCGATGAGCAATGTCGTGCGCAACAATTCCTTCTCGATCTTCGAAGGCCAGATCACCGGTGTGTTCGGGCTGATCGGTTCCGGCCGCACCGAGACCTTCAAGATCGTGTCGGGCATCTACAAGCGCGATTTTCTGCGCGGCGGCGCGATCGAGCTCGACGATCGGCCTGTGCGCTATCTCGTGCCGAGCGAGGCGGTAGCCGATGGCATCGTCTACGTCACCGAGGACCGCAAGAGCGAAGGCATCTTCGAGACAATGGGCATTGCCGAAAACCTGTTCGGCGGGCTGCTCGCCGCGGGCCGCGAAAAGGCCTGGGTGATCAACCAGCAGGAGATGCGGCAGCTGTCGGCCGAGTGGACGAAGACGCTGAACATCAAGGCTATCAACGACAATGCCAGGGTGGTCGAACTGTCCGGCGGCAACCAGCAGAAGGTGGTGATCGGCAAGGGGCTGGTGCAGCAGCCGCGCATCGTCATCTTCGACGAGCCGACGCGCGGCGTCGATGTCGGCGCCATCGCCGAGATCCATCAGATCATCAACCGGCTGGCTGATGAGGGATTGGCCGTCGTCGTCATCTCGTCCTACCTGCCGGAGATCATGAACCTGTCGGACCGGATTCTGGTGTGCCGACAGGGCCGCATCGTCGAAGAGTTTTCGCCGGCGGAGGCGACGGAGGAGAAGATCATGTATGCGGCGGTGCATTAGATTCAGGTGAGGCCGGCCTGCAAATGGCGGCTTCCTGCTCACGTACTTCAGTACGCTCCGCTCCGGTTCTCGAAAGCCACCATTTTCGACTCGGCCTGACCTGAATCTCGACGCCGGCGCCGGGAAAGTGAATCGAGCCAATCGATTGGGCGTGTCTGCTCAGAATCTGATTCAAAAACGAAGGGACCCCTCCATGGCCACCACAAGACTGCTCAGCGATGCCGAGGTCGAAAAAATCCCGGCGGTCAAGGCCGTGTTCGACGATATCAGGGCGACGCGCAAGTCGGATTTCGTCAACAATTTCTGGCGCGGGCTGGCCAATGATCCGGCGTCGCTGAAGCGGGTGTGGGAACAGCTGAAGGCGGTGATGGTGGCGGACAGCGCCATCGATCCGCTGACCAAGGAAATGATCTACATCGCGGTGTCGACCGCCAATGGCTGCTCCTACTGCGTCCACTCGCATACGGCGGCGGCCCGGGCCAAGGGCATGACCGACGCGCAGCATGGCGAACTGATCTCGATCATCGGACTGGCGGGCCAGACCAACCATCTGGTGACGGCGATGCAGATCCCTGTCGATCCGCAATTCGAAGTGAAGTGAGCTTTTCGCGCGCCGTCACAAGATTGTGAGGGCGGCCAATGTGTCGCGCACCGGCGGTAAGTAGCTGAAATCTTTTCGGTTTCCGCGTTACGGCGCGTGCCTCCGGCGCTCTTCGACGACCGTTGCCTGCAATTGCGCGGTTTATCCCGGCCGCTGTTAAGGAAGTGACATGGAACGGCACTAAGGAAGCCCCATGCGATGCCGCTTGCCTGGGGGCGCGGCTCGTGTGGTGGAGCCGGCATGAAAATCGTTCAGATCACAGACACCCATTTCAGTCCGACCAAGCCGCATTTCAACGGCAATTGGGCGCCGCTCGCCGCCTGGATCGAGCAGAGCGGCGCCGACCTTGTCATCCACACCGGCGACCTCAGCGTCGACGGTGCCGACAAGGATGACGACATCGCCTTCTGCATGGATCTGATGCGGGAAATCTCCACCCCGATGCTGCTGGTGCCCGGCAATCACGATGTCGGCCATCTGCCGGGCTCGCTGCAGCCGGTCAATGCCGGACGCCTCGAGCGCTGGCGCCGGTTGGTTGGGCCCGACTACTGGATGGAGGACACCGGGAGCTGGCGCCTCATCGGCCTCGACAGCCTGCTGATGGGTTTTGACGATGCGGAGGACGAGGGGCAGTTCGACTGGCTGCGCATCGCGCTGGAAAGTCGCGGCGGCCGGAGCGTCGCGCTCTTCGCCCACAAGCCGCTGTTCGTCGATGCGCCCGGCGAGGGCGACACCGGCTACTGGAGCGTCAGGCCGGCGCAGCGCCAGCGCCTCTACGATCTGATCGCCGCGCATGATGTCGCGCTGTTCGCAAGCGGCCACCTGCACCGGGCATGGCAAAGCCACTACGAGAACACCTCGCTGGTATGGGGGCCGTCGGCCGCCTTCGTGGTCGGTGACATGGAGCGCGACATGCCGGGGGAGCGGCTGCTTGGCGCCGTCATCCATCAACTCGGACATCAATTCGGCGACACCGTCGCCAGCGAGATCGTCGCCATACCCGGCTTGACGGCTTACGTCCTCGATGACGTGGTGGCCGAGGTCTATCCGCACGAGGCGCACAAGGTTCGAAAGCGGGTGGCGTCATGAGCGCGCTGTCGCTTCGCGGCCTGAAAAAATCCTTTGGCGGCAACGCCATTCTGAATGGCGTTAGCCTCGATGTCGAAGCCGGCGAATTCATCGCGCTCGTCGGCCCTTCCGGATGCGGCAAGAGCACCTTACTGCGGATTCTGGCGGGGCTCGACCATGCCGACAGCGGCGAAATCTTCGTCGGCGGCAAGGACATGTCGCCGGTCGCCGCGGCCGACCGCAACATCGCCATGGTGTTCCAGTCCTACGCGCTCTACCCTCATCTGACGGCTGGGCAGAACATCGCCGTGCCGCTCGCCATGAAGCGGCTGAGCCGGTCGCAGCGCCTGCCGTTGGTCGGCCCCCTGCTGCCCGGCCAAAAGGATATTCGCACCGGCATCGCGCGCGATGTCCGCGAGATGGCGGGTTTGCTCAAGATCGACCATCTGCTCGACCGCAAGCCGGGGCAGATGTCGGGCGGCCAGCGCCAGCGCGTGGCGCTGGCGCGTGCCATGGTGCGCCATCCCAGCATCTTCCTGATGGACGAGCCGCTCTCCAACCTCGATGCCAATCTGCGCGTCCATGCCCGCGGCGAGATCGTCGAACTGCACCGCCGCGCCGGCGTGCCGACGCTCTATGTGACGCACGACCAGGCCGAGGCGCTCTCGATGGCCGACCGGGTGGCGGTGATGATCGGCGGCAATCTGCTGCAGCTCGCCGCGCCGGACATGATCTACAACGATCCCGCCCATATCGAGGTCGCGCGTTTCGTCGGCCAGCCGCGGATCAACATCATCCCGGCGCGGGCGGAAAACGGCCGTGTCGGCTTCGAAGGCATCCGGCTGGCTTTGCTGGAGAAGGTGGCGAATGGCCCGGTCAGCCTCGGCATCCGGCCGGAATTCGTCAAACTGTCTCCCAGCGGCCGGAGCGGCCTTGCCGGGATGATCGAACGGCTCGAGTTCCTCGGCTCGGAAGTCATTGCCCATTGCCGGCTCGAGGCCTCCGGCGACGCCGTCGTCGCCAAGCTGGCACCGCATGAGGCGAAGGACCTGATCGCAGGAATGAAGGTGGGCCTCGTCCTGGCCCCTGAGCAGGCGATGGTCTTCGGGCCGGAAGGAAAGCGGCTGCGCGTCGCGGCGGGTGCGCGGCAGGAGCCGGCCTATGTCTAGCGTCGCGCTGGCGGGCAATGTCGCGAGGGCCGCGGCACTGCGTGCGCGCAGCGAGGACAGGACCGCCTGGCTGCTGGCGGCGCCGGCCATCGTGCTGTTGCTGCTGTTCGTGCTGTTGCCGGTGGCGGCCGTCATCTTTCTCGGCTTCACCGATTTCGAGCTCGGCTATGGCAAGTTTCGCTTCGTCGGCTTCGAGAATTACGCGCATCTCCTGAACGACCGCACCTTCCGCCGGTCGCTGTGGAACACCTCGGTCTATACGGCCATCGTCGCGCCGGTGTCGATCGTGCTTGGCCTCGGGGTTGCCCTGCTGATCGAAGGCGAGGTGCGGGCGCGCGGTTTCTTCCGCACCGTCTATTTCCTGCCGGTCGCCTCGCTGATTGTCGCCATGGCGACCGTCTGGCAATACATCTTCCACCCGACGATCGGGCCGCTCAACGCGCTGCTTTCGCTTGCCGGCATTCCCGGCCCGAACTGGCTCGGCGCGTCGAACACCGTGCTCTACAGCCTGTCGATCATCGGCATCTGGCAGTCGGTCGGCTTCAACATGGTGCTGTTCCTGGCAGGCCTGACGGCGATCCCGCGCGAGCTCTATGCCGCCGCCCATGTCGACGGCGCGAAATCGGCGCTCGACCGGTTTTTCCTCGTCACCTGGCCGATGCTCGGGCCGACGACACTGTTCGTCGTCACCATCAGCATCACCAATGCGGTGAAGGTCTTCGAAACGGTGAAGATGCTTACCGACGGCGGCCCCAACAAGGCCTCCGAAGTGCTGCTTTTCACCATATACCAGGAGGGCTTCGTCTATCTGCGCGTCGGCTACGCCTCGGCGATGACGGTCGTCTTCCTGGCGATCCTGGTCGTGCTGATGCTTCTGCAATACCGCGTGCTCGACCGGCGGGTGCATTACACATGAGCAGCATCCCGGCCGGCCGCATCATCCGCTTCGCGCTGCTTTCGCTCGGCGCGCTGATGATCCTTGCGCCTTACATCTTCATGATCTCGACCGCGGGCAAGACGCAGAGCGACATCTTCACCTCATCGCTGGCGCTCATCCCGCAGCATTTCTACTTCGCCGAGAACTTCGCCAAGGCGTTTGCCAAGGTGCCGATGGCGACGCTGCTGTGGAACGGCGTCATCGTCTGCGGCCTGATCTTCTTCTTCCAGGTCGTGGTGGCGATCCCTTGCGCCTATGCGATGGCCAAGCTGAAGTTCCGCGCCGCGCGGCTGATGATGGTGCTGGTCATGCTCGGCCTGCTGGTGCCGATCCACGCGACGGCGCTGCCGCTCTACGTCGCCTTCGACAGGATGTCGCTCTTGAACAGCTACACCTCGCTGGTCGCGCCCTTCACCATATCGGTGTTCGCGATCTTCATGTTCCTGCAGTTCTTCCGCGCCATGCCCGACGACCTGCTGCACGCGGCACGGCTCGACGGCATGTCCGAACTCGGTATCGTGGCGCGCGTCATCGTGCCCAATGCATGGCCGGCGGTCACCGCCTTCGCGATCTTTTCCGTCGTTGCGCACTGGAATGATCTCTATTGGCCGCTGATCGTCGTCAGCAAGCAGGCCTACGCCACGCCGCCGCTCGGCCTGATGTATTTCCGCGCCGCCGAGGCCGGCGACGACTACGGCGCGCTGATGGCCGCCACGCTGATCATAACCCTTCCTCTCGCCGCCGCTTTCCTGCTCGCGCAGAAACGCTTCGTCGAGGGCATCACCATGACCGGTCTCAAAGGCTGACCGGACCAACAAGGAGCACGAACGATGAAGCATATTTCCAGGATCTTCGCCGCCGCAGCGGTGTCGCTGGCGGCGGCCCTTCCCGCCTATGCCGAGACGACGCTGACGGTTCACTACCCGATGCCCGGCTTCTTCAAGAACGTGATGGACACGATCTCGAAGAAGTTCATGGAGGAAAATCCCGACATCAAGATCCAGTTCGCCAGCCCGTCGGCAACCTATGAAGAGGGCATCCAGACCATCCTTCGCCAAGCCGGCACCGACGAGATGCCCGACATCACCTTCATTGGTCTCAACCGCCTGCGCATGCTCAATGAGCGCGAGGTTGCCGTCGACCTGGGCCCGCTGGTCAAGAAGGAAGGCAACATGGCGGAGCTCGGCTTCTCCGACACGATCCTGAAGCTGGCGCAGGTCAACGGCAAGCAGGTCGGCCTCGCCTTCGCCACCTCCAATCCGATCATGTATTACAACGCCGACCTGGTGAAGGCGGCGGGCGGCGATCCGGACAATCCGCCCAAGACCTGGGACGAGGTCATCGCGCTCGGCGGCAAGATCAAGGCTCTCGGCAATGGCATCGACGGCATCGACTTCCGCTGGCAGGGCGACGACTGGATGTTCTCGGCGCTGCTGTTCGGCGCCGGCGGCAAGATGCTGAACGAGGACGAAAGCAAGGTCGCCTTCAACGGGCAGGAAGGCGAGAAGGCGGTGGAGACCCTCGAGCGGATGGCGAAGGAAGGCGGCATGCCGGTCTTCACCAAGCCGGCGGGCGAACAGGCGTTCGCGGCCGGCAAGGTCGGCTTCGAATTCCAGACCACCGGTGCGCTGGTCAACACCATCAAGAATGTCGGCGACAAGTTCACGCTGCGCACGGCCAAGATCCCGCTGATCGATCCGGTGAACGGCCATCTGCCGACCGGCGGCAATGCCGTGGTCATCCTGACCAAGGACCCGGCCAAGCAGGAGGCCGCCTGGAAGTTCGCGAAATTCGCCGCCGGCCCCTATGGCGCCTCCGTCGTGGTGCCGGGTACCGGCTATGTCCCCAACAACGAGCTGGCGGCGAAGTCTCCCGAGTATCTCGGCGATTTCTACAAGAAGAACCCGCTGTTCCAGGCCGGGCTCAGCCAGATGCCGCGGATGATTCCGTGGTATGCCTTCCCGGGCACCAATGGGGTCAAGGTGACGCAGACGATCGTCGACAATCTGTCGCGCATCGTCGACCAGTCGGCCTCGCCCAAGGAAGCGATCAATGACGCGGCCAGCGACGTCGAAGGCATGTTGCCGACGCAGTAAGGGTTCTGTGGCGGCGTCTTCCTTCCCCCTTGTGGGGGAAGGTGGATCGGCGCGCAGCGCCGGGACGGATGAGGGATATTCCAGCGGAGTGAGGCGTTGGTGTTCCCTCGAGCACCTCATCCGACCTCGCTTCGCGAGGCCACCTCCCGCAAGGGGAGAAGGGAAGAGAGCGCTATACCGGCCGATAAACCTTTTCGGCCGTGTTCCAGAAAATGTCGGCCTCGGCTTCCTCACCATGTTTCGCCACGGCATCGCGGTGCGCCTTGATCAACTCGGCATGGCTGGTCCAGAGCTTCTCGATCGGGAAATTCGAGCCGAACATCAGATGATCCGCGCCCAGAATATCGATGGCGTTGTCGACGATATAGGCAATCAGCGCCGGGTCGTTGCGGTGGACGAAGGTGCCGAGACCGGACAGTTTGGCATAGAGATTGGACGCTGCCGACAGCGTGCGAAGTCCGGCCTTCCAGGCCTCGGTGGTTTCCTGATCCACGCCGGTCAGCATGCCGGCATGGGTGAGGATGAAGTTGGTCTCGGGGTTCTCGCCGACCAGCGTCAGCCCGTCCTTCATCTGGGCGGGGAAGAGCTGCAGGTCGAAGGACAGGCCGTAATCCTTTAGTCTCGCGACATTGGCCCGCACCTTGGGGTCGACGACCTGATCGGCCGAGGCGGCGAAGCGGAAGGCAGAGGTCTCGTGCCAGTGCAGTTGCATGCGCACGCCGCGCAGCAGCCTGTATTTCATCAGCCGGTCGATCTGAGGCCTGACATCGTCGACCGTCATGTCGGCATAGCCGACGATGGCATGCGGCCAGCCGGTCTCGTCAGCGGTCGTCTGCAGGAAGGCGACTTCCTTCTCGAAATCCTCCTTGGCCCAGTTGGTCTGGACATACACGGCTTTCTCGACGCCTGACCCTTTCTGGTCCTCGAGGAATTCGCCGATCGGATAGTCGCGGCGGATCGGCTCGTAGGGGCCGAAGATGCGCGGCACCATCGGCCCGACCAGCCAGGGCTGATCCTTCTGGCGCCAGATGTGGAAATGCGCGTCGATGGCTTTCTGCATCACGATACCCTTTTCCAGATTGTCGATGCCGTGGGGGCAGGGCGGGCGAGCGACAGGATGAAATCGGTGAGGCTGGTCAGCGACGAGCCGTCGATGAGATCGTCGAGATCAGGCAGGATGGCACGGAGCGCTGCCGTTGCCGGCCGGAAGCGCGCGTCGCCGGCCAAAGGCGTGGCCAGCGACAGCCGGAAGGCACGGGCGCTCAGCCGCCGCATCGCGGTCTCCAGTTCGGCATGATCGCCGCGCTCCAGCGCGTCGGACAGGATGATGACTGCTGCTCCACGCGCGAAGGACGAGAAGCGCGGCACGGAGAGAAAGGCAAGCAGCGCCGGTCCCATGCGGGTGCCGCCGTCCCAGTCGTCGACCTGGGCTGCCGCGCGAGCCAGTGCCTGATCGCGGTCACGGATGCGCAGGGCCGACGTGATGCGCGTAAGCCGCGTGCCGAAGGTGAAGATCTCGGCGCGGCCGGCGCCTTGCACGGCGGCGTGCGCCAGCTTGAGATAGTCCGCCGTGTGCAGCTTCATCGAGCCGGAGACGTCGATCAAGAGCAGCAGCTTGCGCGGCACGGTCTGGCGGCGGCGCAGCAACGGCGAGGGCACGTCGCCATCGGCGCTGACGATTTCCCTGAGTGAGCGGCGCAGATCGAGCTTGCCGCGCGAAGGGGTGCGCACGGTGCGGAAGGAGCGGCGGGCGGGCAACGCGGAGGACAGTTTTCGGCGAAAGGCGGTCAGCCTGTCGTCGTCGCGCTGGAAGTCGCGTGTGCTCAACTGTTCAAGGGCCGAGGATAGCTCGCCACCTTCCTGGCTTTGGTCGGCTTCGATCCGCTCGTCGTCGGCCCTGCCATCATCCTTGATGCGGGTTTCCTCGTCCGCTTCGCCTTCGACCACGACTGAAGTGTTGCCGTAGAAATGGCTCTGGAAGTGGACCTCGAATTCGTCGCGGCGATCGGGTGGCGGCGCCAGTGTGGCAAGGGCGGCCTCGCGGATGTCAGACATCGAGCGTGGGCCAAGTAATGTCACCGCTTGCATGAAGCCGGAGATTTGTTCGGGTGCGACGGCGAAACCATGGCGGCGTAGCAGGCGGCTGAAGCCGAGGAAGTGCGCGGCCGGGCTAGGCAGCGCCCTCACGCCAGCGCCTCCTCGACGATGCGGCCGAGCTCGGGCGCGATGTAGGAGAGGTCCTCCTCGTCCTTGATCAGCACACCGATGGCGCGGCGGAAGGCTTCGGGCCACGGGCTGCCGCCTTTTTCGAGGATGGTTGCGGCATTCGCCCATTCGACCGCTTCGGCGATACCGGGCGGTTTGGCCAGCGGCCGGGCACGGATGGTCTGGACGGCTGCCGCCACGGCGCGCGCGGTGGCCTCGGCGACATCGCCGGCGCGCAGCATGATGATGGCGGCCTCACGCCCGGCGTCGGGATAGCCGATCCAGTGGTAGACGCAGCGCCGGCGCAGCGCTTCGGCGAGTTCGCGGGTGCGGTTCGAGGTCAGGATGACGATCGGCTGGGCGGCGGCGCGGATGGTGCCGCGCTCGGGAATGCTGATTTGGAAGTCGGAGAGGAATTCCAGCAGCAGCGCCTCGAATTCATGGTCGGAACGGTCGATCTCATCGACCAGCAGCACGCGCTGTTCCGGTGCCCGCAAGACCTGCAGGAGCGGGCGGGCGATCAGGAAACGGTCGTCATAGATGTCGATCTCATGCTCGCCGGCATGACGGATGGCGAGCAGCTGGCGCTGGTAGTTCCATTCGTAGAGCGCGTGCGCGGCGTCGATACCCTCATAGCATTGCAGCCGCACCAAATCGCGGCCGAGCAGCTCGGCGATCGCCTTGGCCGCTTCGGTCTTGCCGACGCCCGGCGCGCCTTCGAGCAGCAGGGGCTTGCCCAGCCGGATCGCCAGGAAGACGGCGGTGGAAAGGCTGTCGTCGGCCAGGTAGCGCGAGGCGGCAAGGTGCTGCGCCACCGCCTCCGGCGAGGTCGCGACAGTCTCGGCGTTGAGCTCGGGCATGTCAGTTCGCCGCTAGCGCCTTGAGCGCGCGCAGGATGCGTTCCGGCGTGATCGGCAGCGTGTCGATGCGTACGCCGACCGCGTCGAAGACGGCATTGGCGACCGCCGGTATCTGCGGGTTGGCGCACATTTCCCCCGGCCCCTTGGCACCGTAAGGACCATCCGCCGAAGGTCGCTCCAGGACGATGATCTCGGTCTTCGCGAGATCGCCGGGACCCGGCATCAGATATTGGTTGAAGTCGGTGCCGCCATGGTCGCGGTTGGGATAATAGGGCTCGGTGGTCTCATAGAGCGCGTGGCTGATGCCCATCCAGGAACCGCCGACCAGCTGCTGTTCGACCATTTTCGGGTTCAGCGCGCGGCCGATCTCGAACACGTTCTTGACCGTTAGAACCGTGACTTCGCCGGTCTCGTCATCAACCTCGACTTCGGCCACGGTGCAGGCGTGGGCGTAGCAGGTCGAGGGCTTCATCGCGCCGGTCTCCTTCTCCGGGTAGGAGCGCGGGATCAGGAACATGCCGCGGCCCGATATCGACCGGCCGCGCTTGAAATGCGCCGACAGCGCGACATCGAAGATCGAGATCGATTTCTGCGGTGCGCCCTTGACCAGTATGTTGCCCTGGCCGTCGGTCTCGAGGTCGGAGGCGTTGACCTCCAGTTCCTCGGCAGCGACTTCCAGCATCACCTGGCGCGCTTCCCTGGCCGCCTGGATGACGGCGTTGCCGGCGCGGTGCGTGCCGCGCGAGGCGAAGGTGCCCATGCAGTGCGGGCCGGTGTCGGTGTCGGCGGTGTCGACGACGACGCGGTCGGTCGGTACGCCGATGGTCTCGGCGCAGATCTGCGCCATGATCTGCTTCATGCCCTGGCCGAGATCGACGGAGGACAGTGTCACCATGAAATTGCCGGTCGGCGTCGAATGGACCAGCGCCTGGGTCGGGTCGCCGCCGAGATTCATGCCGGTGGGATAGTTGATCGCGGCAACGCCGCGCCCGCGCCGGATCGCCATATCAGGCTCCCTTCTTGTAGGAGGACATCGCCATATATTTCTCGGCCACCGGCCAGTTGGCGGCGCGCGAGGCTTCCTGCATGCACTCGATGAGCGCTGCCCCTTCCGTCGGCTGGCGATGCGCCTTCATGTCGCCGTCGCGATAGGCGTTGATGAAGCGGAATTCGAGCGGGTCCATGCCGATCAGCCGCGCCAGCTTGTCCATCTGCACCTCCAGCGCAAAGTCGCCGATGGTGACGCCGAAGCCGCGCATGGCCGAGGACGGCGTGCGGTTGGTGTAGACGCAATAGGTGTCGATCCAGACATTGGGGATGGTGTAGGGGCCGGGATAGTGTCCGGCACCCTTCTGCGCGCCATAGGGCGAGTGGCGCGAATAGGCGCCGGCATCGGTGTAGCCGGTGACCTTTCGGGCGACGATACGGCCGTCCTTCATCACACCGTCCTTGATGACGACTTTTTCGGCCGCGCGGGGCGAGGATATCTGCATTTCCTCCTCACGGCTGTAGACAAAGGAGACCGGCCGGCCCGTGAGCTTGGCGCCAAGGATGGCGATGGGCTCGACGATGACGTCGACCTTGCCGCCAAAACCGCCGCCGACCGTGCCGCCGACGAAATGCAGCTTGCTGCCCGGCATCTGCAGGATGATCGAGGTGTTGTCGAGGGTGAAGAACATCGCCTGCGTGTTGGTGTAGCAGGTGAAGCGGTCATTGCCTTCGGGCACCACCACGCAGCCGGTGGTCTCGGTCGGCGCATGCTCGATCGGCGAGGATTGGTAGCTCTGCTCAAGGATGTGGTCGGCGCCGGAAAAGCCCGCCTCGACATCGCCGAAACGGACCTTGCGGCACTCGCCGCTGTCATAGAGATAGTAGTTCTGGCCATGATATTCGTTGACCAGCGGCGCGCCGGGCTTCAGCGCTTCCTCCATATCGAAGACGGCCGGCAGCACCTCGTAGTCGACCTTGACCCTGGCGGCGGCCTCCTGCGCGGCGCGCTCGGTCTCGGCCAGCAGCGCCACCACGGCCTCGCCCTTCCAGCGCACCTTGCCGTCGGCCAGCACCGTCTCGTCCTCAGGGCCGATCTGGATGAGGATCAGGATGGTGTAGACATTGTGCGGCACGTCCTTGGCGGTCAGCACCTTGACCACGCCTGGATGCTTTTCGGCCTCGGATGTGTCGATCGAGCGGATGCGGGCATGGTGGTGCGGGCTGCGCACCATCTTCAGGTGCAGCATGTCGGGAAAGTTGCGGTCGGCGAAAAAGGCGGTCTTGCCGGTGACATGGCCGGGCGAATCCGAACGCGGCCGGGGCTGGCCGATTTCGTGCAGATCGTCCTTGCGGACATCGGCGAAGTAGTTCTTGCGCAGTTCCATCGTCGGTCCCTCAGGCCGCGTTCTGCGAATTGGCACTGGCCGCGGTGAGCACCGCCTGGATGATCGGTTCGTAACCGGTACAGCGGCAGATATTGCCGGACAGCGCCTCCACCACCTCGTCGCGGCTGGGGTTTGGCGTGCGGTCGAGCAGCACCTTGGCGGCCATGATCATGCCCGGCGTGCAGAAGCCGCACTGCGTGGCGAAGCTGTCGAGGAAGGCGCGCTGCAGCGGATGCAGCACGCCGCCTTCGGCGAGGCCCGATGTCGTGGTGATGGCAGCGCCATTGCAGGTTTCGGCCAAGGTCAGGCAGGACAGCCTGAGTTCGCCGTCGATGATGACCGAACAGGCGCCGCATGTGCCTTGGTGGCAGCCGCCCTTCGGCGAGGTGTCGCCGATCTTGTCGCGCAGAGCGTTGAGCAGCGTCGTGCCGCTGTCGATGAATTCGGCTTTCTCGGAGCCGTTGAGCGTGAATTGAACCGGGATCTTCGCCATGTTTCCTCCTTGCGTGCCTGCCCGACGGATCGGACAGACGCGCGCCCCCCAACGATGATTTCAGGCCAGCAGCAGCCGGCCGAGATGGACCGGCAGGACTTCAGCGCGGTACCAGGCGCTGGCGATCGGATCGGTGATCGGCGCAATGCCCTCGGTGGCGACGGCCAATGCTGCCGCGATGCCGTTCTGGTCGAGTTTCTTTCCTTCGAGCGCCTTTTCCGTCGCCTTGGCCCGCATTGGCCGGTCGGCCATGCAGCCAAGCGTGATCCGCGCCGAGGACACGGTGCCGTCGGCGGCCTGTTCCAGGACGGCGGCGATGCTGAGCACCGAAACGCCTTTGGGCTTGACCCGCGACACTTTCAGGAAACGGAAGCCGTCGGCCTTTGGCAGTGTGAAACCGACTGACGTGACGACGGAGCGGCTGCCGTCCCGCCTGGCGAGAAAAGTCTCGATCGGCAATTCGCCATCTTCGGTGCCGACCATGGCGTCGAGCGCCAGCAAGGCCACGGCGAAATCGCCATAGGGCGCCGGCGCGAACAGATTGCCGCCGACAGTCGCCATGTTGCGGATCGCCGGACCGCCGACGGCGCGCGCGGCCTTGGCAAGGATGGCGAGCTCCGGATGGCGGGCGATCGCCGCCATGGTCACCGATGCGCCGATGCGGACCTTGCCGTCGGCGACCGTGATGGCCGTGAGGGCCGGGTCGGTCGATCTGACAAGGCCGAAGACCGAAACATCGCCTTCATTGGCCGCGCGGACCACGAGCGTGCCGCCGCCAAGATAGCGGGTGCCGGCCGCCTTCAGCGCCGCATTGGCGTCCTGCACGGTCAGGAAAGTCTGGAGGGCAAGCGCCATGGAACGCTCCTGTTCTGAAGCCCAAATTCAGCTCTGGCCGGCAAAATGGCTCTTCAGGGCGTTGAAACCGCCCTGAAAGACGTTGGCGCCCATGCCGGCGGCGATCTTGTCGGCTTCTTCGGGGGATGCATCGAAGCTGGCGGTCCATTCGGCATAGGTGCGGTCGCCATCGGTGACACGCCTGAGCTGCAGCGTCGCCTTGTGGTTGGTCAGCGGCTGCGGCGTTTCCAGGATGGAATAGCTGACGAGGAAGTTCTCATCGGAAAGGTCGAGCAGTTTTTCGCGCAGCCGCGCGCCGGTGATCAGCTCGAAATTGCGCACGCAGCCGATCGTCGAGGCGTCCTTGCCATCCTCAATATGGCTTTCGACCATGCGCGGATGCCAGCCCGGCAGGCCGTTGAAGTCGCGTATGCGCGCCCAGACCTTTTCGACCGGCGCGTCGATGACGCTGGAGATGGTGACTTTTGCCATAGGACGTTCCCTTGCGAATGCGACAGTCGGGCAAGGGTAGGGCGGTGGCCTGGCTGACGCTTATCAATGCGTCTTGTGCGCGTATCAAGGAGTCTGAAAAAGCAGGCTCAGGCGGTTGCCCGCGCGGCCTCGCGATAAAGCGTCGGCGGCACGCCGACATGGTCGCGGAAGAAGCGCGAGAAATTGCCCTGCGTGGTGAAGCCGAGATTGCAGGCGACCGAGATCAGCGGCTCCTGCGACCATTGCAGCTGCCGCACGGCCTCCTCCATGCGCAGCGTGTTCCAGTAGACGTTGGGCGTCAGATTGGTCTGTTCCTTGAACAGGGCGAAGAAATGCGGCCGCGACAGGCCGACGCTGCGCGCCACGTCATCGAAGGAAATACGCTCGCAGACATTGGCCTTCATCAGCTGAATGGCCTTGCGAACGCGGAAATCCTGCATGGTGTTGATGCGGGTGCGCGCCTCCTGCGGCGCCCACGCGTCGGCGGCATCGAGCACCGAATCGATGAAGCGCTCGATCTCGTAATTGGCGACGTCGTCGATGCTTTCATTGTCGGTCAGATGGTCGAGCAGGCTGGCGGCGGCCTGGTGCAGCCAGGGCTCCAGCGTGATCGCCGCCTGGGCGAACAGCGGCGCGGAGGAGAGCAGGTCGCGGCGACGGCGCGCCCAGTCGGGATCGATGTAGAAGGCGAGGAACAGACCCGGCGTCCCGTTTTGCGACAGGACGTGGCTGTGCGGCTGGAAGGAATTGATGCCGGCGGCGGTGCAGGGGCCGAGCCGCACCGTCTCGCGGCCGATGGTCATCTCGCCGGCGGTGCCTTCGAGCCAGATGATCAGATGCGCCTCGACATGGGCATGGGTGACGAAGTCGCTTGCGACATTCAGGACAGAAACATGTCCGAACCGGCCCCAGTAGAGCCTGATCGCTTCCGTCATGGGTATATCCTCCCGCAGACGACTGGCCTCCCTTCGCCTGCCTGGAGATTGTGCTGCCGGTTGCCTGTTTCCGTCAAGACATGGGCTGTTGGCGGCGAGCGGTGGCGGCTCGCTCCGGCTGATTTTCAGACTGAGCGATAGGAACTGGAACGAACAGCGCTTGGCAATGTCCTTCTCCCATGAGGGCCCATGAGGGAGAAGGACAGGCACTTAAATGTCAGTCGTTGCGCCTGAAATTACGGATGCGGTCGAACAGCACCGCCAACAGGATGGCGCCGCCGATGAAGGTGCCTTGCCAGAAGGCATTGATGCCGAGCAGGCCAAGGCTATTGCGGATGACCTCGATGAGGGCCGCGCCGACAATGGCGCCGAAGGCGGTGCCGACACCGCCGGCCAGGTTGGCGCCGCCGATGACGGTGGCGGCGATGACCTGCAACTCCATGCCGGTGCCGAGATTGGTGGTGACGGCGCCGAGCCAGCCGGTCTGGATGATCCCGGCAATTCCCGCCGACAGCGCCGATATCATGTAGACGGCTACCTTGATCTGCTTCACCGGGACGCCGGTCAGCGTTGCCGCGTGCTCGTTGCCGCCAATGGCGAAGATGTGCCGGCCGAACTTGGTCCAGCGCAGGATGAAGCCGGTGATCAGCGCCAAAAGGATCATGTAGAGCACCGGATTGGCGATGCCGAACACCCAGGCGCCGCCGCCGAGCGCCAGCAGCTTGTCGTGGTCCGGCCCGAACTGGAAGACGACGGTGTTGTTGGAGGCGACCATGGCCAGGCTGCGGGCAATCGACAGCATGCCGAGCGTCACCACGAAAGGTGGAAAGCCGAGATAGGCGGTCAGGATGCCGTTGAAGGCACCGATGGCGAGCGCTGTGGCGATCGAGGCCAGGATGCCGATTTCGATCGAATAGCCGGCATGCATGGTGACGGCCAGCACCATCGATGACAGGCACAGAACCGAGCCGACCGACAGATCGATGCCGCCGGTGATGATGACGAAGGTCATGCCGAGCGCGACGATGGCGACGAAGGTGATGTTACGGGTGATGTTGTAGAGGTTCTTCGAGGTTGCGAAGGCGTCGGTGGCGAACGACAGGAAGATGCAGGCGAGGATGACGGCGATCACCACCCAGAAGGTCTGGGTGGAGAACAGCCGCGACAGGAAAGTGTGCTGCTTCTGCGCGATCGTCTGATCAAGGGTGACTGCCATTATCGACCTTTCCTGCCGGCGGCGATGCACGCCGGCCTGGTGAAATCCGGATTAACCGCGCTCACGAGACCTGCTCGATGGCGCCAGTGATGAGCCCGGTGACCTCCTCGGGCGAGCTCGATGCGATTGCCTTGTCGGCGACCTTGCGTCCGCGCCGCATGACGATGACGCGGTCGGCGACGTCGAACACGTCGGGCATGCGGTGGCTGATCAGCACCACCGCTATGCCCTGGTCGCGCAGATGGCGGATCAGGTTGAGCACTTCGGCGACTTGCCTGACCGAGATCGCCGCCGTCGGTTCGTCCATCAGCACGATCTTGGCCTGCGACAGCATTGTACGGGCGATCGCAACCGCCTGGCGCTGGCCGCCCGACATCTGCTTGACGAGATCGCGCGGGCGGGTCTCGGACTTCAACTCGGCGAAGAGTTGGCCGGCGCGCTTGTACATCGCGGCATAGTCGAGGATGCGGAAGGGGCCGACGCCGCGCCGCAACTCGCGGCCGAGATAGACATTGGCGGCCGCTGTCAGATTGTTGCAGAGCGCAAGATCCTGGTGGACGATCTCGATGCCGTGCTGGCGGGCTTCCGCCGGCTTGTTCAGGATCAATTCCTTGTCGTCCATGCGCATGGTGCCATGGCTCGGATGGAAATTGCCGGCGATCATCTTGACCAGCGTCGACTTGCCGGCGCCATTGTCGCCCATCAGGCCGACGACCTGGCCGGGTTCGATCGACAGCGACACGTCGTTGACAGCCTGGATGGCGCCAAAATGCTTCGAGATGTTGGTGAGTTCGAGAACCGCCACCAGCCTGTTGCCTCCCATGTCCTGCCGCATGCCTTTTCCAGGTCGCAGCTCCGATATCGTGCTCCCCATTCCTCCCGGAAGCAACGATCTTCGGCATTTACGCGAACGCCCGCACGGGCGTCAATTGTCGAAATGGGCTATTTGTCAGACGAATAGTGACATGTGCTTCTGAAAAATCCGTTTTGTAGGACAAATAGCAATTGACGTTGGCGCCGCGCCGTTATTAGTTGATGGTCGGAGAAAGATATCCGGTCCCAAACCATTGTTGCGGCGGGACCGGTGGGAGGTTATCGGCCGTTCCGGCACGTTTCCGGTCCGGTCGCATCTGAAAATGCTTATCGGCCTTGCCCGCCGGCACGAGCGTTGGCTCTGCCATCTCGCATCAGGTCGATTTGTATGGCGGGCACGCCGTGTCCGTCCGTTTCCAAGGGAGGACTGACATGAGGAAAACAGTATTGCTCGCCGCCGTCGCCGCCATGGCGCTGGGCGCCGGGCCGGCTTTGGCCAAGAAGCAGCTCGTCATCGTGGTGAAAGGTCTCGACAATCCATTCTTCGAAGCGATCCATCAGGGCTGCGAGAAATGGAACAAGGAGAACGCCAGCTCGGAATATGCGTGCTTCTACACCGGTCCGGCGTCGACTTCCGACGAGGCCGGCGAGGCACAGATCGTCCAGGATATGCTGAGCAAGCCCGACACGGTGGCGATGGCGATTTCGCCGTCCAATGCGCCGCTGATCGCGCAGACGATCAAGAGCGCCAATCCGTCAATCCCGATCATGACCGTCGACGCCGACCTTGCCAAGGCGGACGCCGCACTGCGCAAGACCTATCTCGGCACCGACAACTACCTGATGGGCAAGAAGATCGGCGAGTACATCAAGAAGGCCAAGCCGAAGGGCGGCACGATCTGCACGATCGAAGGCAATCCGGCTGCCGACAACATCCTGCGCCGCGCGCAAGGCATGCGCGATGCTCTGACGGGCAAGGAAGGCCTTGCGACGCTTGCCGGTGAGGGCGGATGGACGGAAGTCGCCGGCTGCCCGGTGTTCACCAACGACGACGGCGCCAAGGGCGTTCAGGCGATGACCGACATTCTCGCCGCCAACCCCAAGCTCGACGCCTTCGGCATCATGGGCGGCTGGCCGCTGTTCGGCGCGCCGCAGCCTTATCGTGACCTGGTTGGACCGCTGAAGGACCGGCTGGCCAAGAACGACTTCGTCATCGGCGCCGCCGACACGATCGGCGACGAAGTGGCGATCGCCAAGGATGGCCTGGTCACCGCGCTGGTCGGCCAGCGGCCCTTTGAAATGGGCTACAAGGCGCCGTCGGTGATGATCGACCTGATCACGGGCAAGAAGGTCGACGATCCGGTCTTCACCGGCCTCGATGAGTGCACCAAGGACACGGTCGACACCTGCATCCAGAAATAGGTCTTTCGATCCGGGGCGCTCGGCAACGGGCGCCCCGTCAATTCCTGAGCGAGACGCCATGGCAAGGGGCAACAGGCTCCGGCCTCGACGCGTCCGTGGTTTGGATTTTTCGGTGACGGAATCGGCGCGCCACAGGGTTCGGAGTATCTCCGGGCGACAGGCGGTCGACCGTATTGGAACGTGGATGCCCCAGGACAAGGCGAAGAAGCAAGCCAGCCGGGCCAAGGCGCAAGCCAGCCGCGATCCGGCCGTCGTGCGCAGGGCGGATGCGGCGCACTTTCCCGGGTCCAGTGTTCATGCCTCGCTCGCCAGCGAGATTGGTCTACGGATCGTGCGCGGCGACTATCCGCCCGGCAGCATCTTGCCCAACGAGGCCAAATGGGCCGAAACGTTCAATGTCAGCCGCTCGGCGGTGCGCGAGGCGATCAAGATGCTGATGGCCAAGAGCCTTTTGGCATCACGTCCCAAGATCGGCAGTTGGGTCGAACCGAAGGAGCGCTGGAACCTGCTCGACCGCGACGTGCTTGCCTGGTACGCGACCGCACCCGACCGTGAAACCTTCCTGCGCACCGTGCAGGAGTTCCGCCACATCATCGAGCCGCAAGCATCCGCCTTTGCCGCCATGCGGCGCAGCGACGAGCAGATGGCCGAGATCAGCCTGGCCTGCCGCGAGATGGGCGAGGCTGCGAACCTGCCGGAACGCATCCGTGCCGACACGCGCTTCCACCTCGCCATCCTGCGGGCTTCCGGCAACGACCTTCTGGTGCCGCTCGGCGTGCTGATCGAGTCCGCGCTCGACCATCTCTTCGTTTTCACGACACGCCAGGTCAGCGACCAGAACCGGGCGCAGAAACTGCACGAGGCGATCGAGAAGAACATCCGCCTGCAACGGCCGGCGGCGGCGCGCAATGCCGTGCACAAGCTGCTCGCCGACACCGATGACGGGATCGGAAGCCGGCGGCGTTAGCCGTCCGGCCGTCAGAGCAATTCCAGGAAAAGTGTGAAACGGTTTTCCGCCCGGAATTGCGTCAAAACAAAGAGTCAGAGCAATTCCAGGAAAAGTGTGAAACGGTTTTCCCAAGGGAAAGCGCGCAGCGCTTTCCCTTGGGAATTGCATCAAAACAAAGAGTTACAGCCTTAGATCGTCTGCTTTTTGCCATCCTTGGTCGGCATCAGGTCGACGCCGTTGACCTTGCCGATATGGGTCGCCAGCATCGGCACGAACTGTTCGGCCGGGCCGGTGGCATGGGCGCCGGCGAAGGAATTCTTGGTGGCGTTGCCGAGCGGGTTGGCGATGCCGGCGGCACCCGCCATCGATTCCAGATAGGTCAGGTCCTTGAAGGCGTTGGCGATGGTGAATTTGTGGGCGTCGCGGTCGCCTTCCAGCGTCCAGCGCATGAAGGTCTGGTAGAAGCCGCAATCCATGCGGCCATTGCGGATGACGCTGTCGAACCGCGGTGGCGAGATGCCGACCTTTTCGGCCAGGGCAAGCGCCTCGGAATAGAGGGCGGCGTAGCCCAGCGAGATGAAATTGTTGAGCAGCTTCATGCGGTGGCCATCGCCGGTGTCGCCGATATGCACGATGCGGCCGGCCCAGGTCTCGATCACCGGCTTGACCCTGGCAAAGACGGCGTCGGGTGCGCCGACCATGGCGTCGAGCGTGCCTTCCCAGGCTTCTTTCGGCGTGCGGCTCAGCGGCGCGTCGACGTAATCGATGCCCAGCGCCTTGAGTTCGGCCGCAAGCGCCACCGTCGAGACCGGGTCCGAGGTCGAACAATCGACGACGACCGAGCCTTTCTTCAAGCCCTCCTTGAGGCCGCCGGGGCCTCGGATGATGGCCTCCACTTCGCGCGAACCGGTGACGCAGATGAAGACGATATCGGACGCCACTGCCACATCGCGCGAGGTCGATGCTTCCCTGGCGCCGCGGCCGAGAAGGTCCTCTGCCGGCTTGCGGTTCTTGCGGCCAAGGAATGTCAGGGGATGGCCCTTGTCGACGATATTCTTGGCAATGCCGTGCCCCATCAGGCCAAGGCCGATGAAGCCGATCTTTTCGCGCGCGGTGGTGGTGTTCATGTCGTCGTCCTGTCCTGGATTATCGATAATTGTGCCGCTGTTTTAGCCATATGCGGTTGCAGAAAGCAATATTGTCTGACAATAGACGGCAATTCCAGAGCCTGTCATGGAGACCAGAATGACGAAGCGGATCATGTTCACCGGCGGCAGCGGCAAGGCTGGGCGTCATGTCGTGCAGTATCTTGTCGAACAGGGCTGCCAGGTGCTCAACATCGACACCAAGCCCCTCGACAATCCCAAGGTGCGCACGCTGATCACCGACATCACCGATAGCGGGCAGGTGTTCAACGCGCTGTCGAGCTATATGGGACTGCACGAATTCGACCCGTCGCTGCGCCCGCAACCGGTGGATGCGGTGGTGCATTTCGCCGCCATCCCGCGCATCATGATCACGCCGGACAATGAAGTGTTCCGCATCAATGCGATGGGCACCTACAATGTCATCGAGGCCGCGGTGAAACTCGGCATCCGCAAGGTGATCATCGCCTCCTCGGAGACGACCTATGGCCTGGTGTTCGCCAACGAGCCGCGCGACCCCAAATATTTCCCGCTCGACGAGGAGTATGACGTCGACCCAATGGACAGCTATGCGCTGTCCAAGATCGTCAACGAGAAGACGGCGCGAGCCTTCGCGCAGCGCAATGGCACCGACATCTATGCCTTGCGCATCGGCAATGTCATCGAGCCGCATGAATATTCGCTGTTCCCGAAATGGTTCGCCGATCCCGGTTTCCGCAAGCGCATCGCCTGGAGCTATGTCGACGCGCGCGATCTCGGCCAGATCACGCTGCGCGCCATCGAGAAGGATGGGCTCGGCTACCAGGTGTTCAACGCCGCCAATGACGACACTTCGTCCGACCTGCCGACGGCCGAACTTTTGAGGCGGTTTTATCCGGATGTGCCGGTCAAGGCCGAACTCGGCGAATACGAGACGCTGCTTTCCAATCGCAAGGCGCGCGACATGCTCGACTTCCGTCCGGAGCATAGCTGGCGCAAATATGTCAAATAGGCCGAACGGGGATAAAATCGCGGCTGGGTTGTGCATAGAAGCGGGCTTTGCGGCCCAACCCCCGCGCCGCGCTTGACAGGTTCCGCAATCCGGCCTTTCTGAAGTCCATGCGGGACGCAAAGCCGAACAAGGAAAGATCGCCGAAAAAGCCGGCATCCGCCGAGCGCCAGCCTGGCGTTCGCCGATCCGATGCGGCGCGCATTCCCGGCGCCAGCGTGCACACGTCGCTGGCCAGCGAAATTGGCCTGCGGATCGTGCGCGGCGACTATCCGCCCGGCACCATCCTGCCCAATGAGGCGAAATGGTCGGAAACCTTCAGCGTCAGCCGGTCGGCGGTGCGCGAGGCGATCAAGATGCTGATGGCCAAGAGCCTCTTGGCCTCGCGCCCGAAGATAGGCAGCTGGGTCGAGCCGAAGGAGCGCTGGAACCTGCTCGACCGCGACGTGCTCGCCTGGTACGCGACGTCGCCCGACCGCGAGGTGTTCCTCAAGACGGTGCAGGAGTTCCGCCACATCATCGAGCCGGAAGCCGCCGCCTTCGCCGCCATGCGGCGGACCGACGAGCAGATGGCCGAGATCAGCCAGGCCTGCCGCGAGATGGGGGAGGCGACCAGCCTGCAGGAGCGCACGCGCGCCGACACGCGTTTTCACCTGGCCATCCTGCGGGCTTCCGGCAACGACCTCCTGGTGCCGCTCGGCGTGCTCATCGAGTCGGCCTTCGACCATCTCTTCACCTTCACCACACGGGCGGTCGACGACCTCAATCACGTGCAGAAGCTGCATGAGGCGATCGAGAAGAACATCCGGCTGCAACGCCCGGACGCGGCGCGCGCCGCGGTGCGCAAGCTGCTTGCCAACACCGACAACGTGATCGGCTCGGCCTGACCTGAATCTCAACACACCCCTGGCCAGAGCTAATCTTCCTTCTCGCGCCCGAAGGCCACGCGCAGTTCGTCCTTGGCGCGCTCAAGCACTCGTCTGCGCGTGGCGGGCAGGTTCTTGCCGGCACGGTTGATATAGAAATTCAGCATCGACATGGCGGATTGGAAGGGTTCGGCCTTGCGGCGGTGGCTGTGTTCGGCCGACCGTTTGAGCGAGGCGGCGATCTTCTTGGCATCGTCGGACTCGAAGATGTGATCCTCGAGATCCATGGCGTCGCTGTGCTCGGTCACCTCGGCCGACCATTTCTGCCTGGCAGCGGTCATGGCTGGGACTCCTTTGCGGCTTGATGATCGGAAAACTCCAGACATCGGCGTCGGTTCCCGCTTTCTTGTCCGCTCTGGAGCCACGGATTTGCCCACCGTGGCGCTGCTGCGTCCCGAGAATGCGCCGATAGTGGCGCAAACGGCAGCCGGTTTTCGTAACCGTCGACAGGAAACGCCTTTGACCCGAACCGACTTGAGCCGGCCGAGCCCCGGGATCGACAGTTCCTACGCCTGGATGCGTCTGGCCATCTCGATGGTGCTGGCGACGATCGGTGCGGTCGGCATGTGGGCCGTCGTCGTGGTGCTGCCGGCGGTGCAGGCCGAGTTCGGCGTCGACCGAGCAGCGGCATCCATGCCCTACACCGCGACCATGGTGGGCTTCGCCGCCGGCAATGTGCTGGTGGGCCGCGCCATCGATCGCATGGGCTATTGGATCCCGGCGCTGATTTCCTCCATAGCACTCTCGGCTGGCCTCCTGCTAGCCGCACTTTCGACCTCGATCCTGCAATTCACCCTTGCCCAGGGTGTGCTGATCGGTGTTGGCACGTCAGTGATCTTCGGGCCGCTGATCGCCGACATCTCGCACTGGTTCAATCGCCGGCGCGGCGTCGCGGTAACGGCAGCGGCGGCCGGCAATTACCTCGCCGGCGCGCTCTGGCCGACCATCATGCCGACGCTGATCAAGGTGGAAGGCTGGCGCTTCACCTATGCGGCCATCGGCATCTTCTGCCTGGTCACCATGGTGCCGCTGGTGCTGATGCTGCGGCGCGGCGCTCCGGAGGCTGCCGCCGCCGGGTCGCCGGGAAGCCGGTCCGTGCAACCGATTCCAATGTCGCCGGCGGCGCTGCAGGCGCTGCTGGTTATCGCCGGCCTTGGCTGCTGCGTGGCGATGTCGATGCCGCAGGTGCACATCGTCGCCTATTGCATGGATCTTGGATACGGCATCGCGCATGGCGCCGACATGCTGTCGATCATGATGGCGGCGGGCGTCGTCAGCCGGCTTGCCTCGGGCTTCATTGCCGATCGCATCGGCGGCGCGAAGACCCTGGTCATCGGCTCGGTGCTGCAATGCCTGTCGCTGCTGTTCTATATTCCGTTCGACGGGCTCGCCTCGCTCTATGTCGTGTCTCTGGTATTCGGCCTGTCGCAAGGCGGCATCGTGCCCTGCTATGCGATCATCGTGCGCGAATATCTGCCGGCCAAGGAGGCCGGCCAGCGTATCGGCATCGTCATGATGGCGACGATCTTCGGCATGGCGATCGGCGGCTGGATGTCGGGCTGGATCTACGACCTGACCGGCTCCTACGCCGTAGCCTTCCTCAATGGCATCGCCTGGAATTTGCTGAACATAGCGGCGATAGGGCTGTTCATGTGGAAGGCAAGGGGCAGGGCGGTCATGGCAGCCTGAGGCGCCTCGGCTTGACAATGGGCAAGGGCTGCGCGACCCCAGAGGCCAAGGGTTGCGGCAACAGGCCGGTGAGATGGCGACAGCTCAGATGATCGTATTGCGGGTGCGCTTCGGCGGCCATATGCGCGGGCAGTGGCCTTGATCAAGCCGCGCGCGCGCCGGGGCGGCGGCCGCCCGACCATATCGGATGTCGCGCGCAAGGCCGGCGTCGGCGCAATCACCGTGTCGCGGGCGCTGCGCGAGCCGGAGCGCGTCAGCCAGGATCTGCGCCGCCAGATCCAGGCCGCCATCGACGAACTCGGCTATGTGCCGGACCCCAATGCGCGGGCCCTGGCTTCGGCGCGTGCCGAGGTGTTCGGCGTGCTGGTGCCGTCGCTGACCAACAACGTCTTCGCCGAAGTGGTGCGCGGCATCTATGATAGCCTGTCGGACAGTCCGTTCCGCATCCAGCTTGGCAACACCCACTATTCCGGGCTCGAGGAGGAGCGACTCTTGCAGCTGTTCGGCTCGCAGCGGCCGGCAGCATTGATCGTCGCTGGCATCGACCAGACGCCAACCTCGCGAAAACTGCTGGAGAATGCCGGCTGCCCGGTGGTGCAGGTGATGGAGACCGGGCCCGATCCCGTCGACATGATGGTCGGCTTCTCGCATCTCGACGGCGGCAGGACGGCGACCGGGCACCTGATCGAGGTGGGGTATCGCCGCATCGGCTTCATCGGTGCGCGCATGGACCCGCGCTCGCAGCGACGCCTTGCCGGCTACCGCGCGGCGATGGAGAAGGCCGGACTGTTCGATCCGCGCCTGATCACCACCACGCCGGTGCTGTCCAGCGTGCCGCTCGGCCGCGAATTGTTCCGCGATGCCCTGGCCAAGATGCCGACGCTCGACGGCGTGTTCTGCAACAATGACGATATCGCGCTCGGCGTGCTGTTCGAGTGCCATCGCGCCGCGATCGATGTGCCCAAGACCATCGGCATCGTTGGCTTCAACGACCTCGACATGATGCAGGTGGCGTTTCCCTCGATCACCAGCATACGCACGCATCGCTATGAAATCGGCAGGCGGGCGGTGGCCATGGCATTGTCGGCGATCGCCGGCAACAGGCCGGAACAGCGGATTGTCGATCTCGGCTTCGAGCTCAAGCGCCGCGAGAGTACAGCACGCTGAACCCGCTTTTTAGAAGGCGCTCAAATGGCGCTTTACACAACGCTATGGTAGCGCTACCATTTTTCCAAGCGAGGCTCGTCTCTGAAGTGCCGGGTTTGTTTATTATACATAAGCGACAGCTGATGCTTGTTTATTATGTATAATATGATAGTTTTTCTTCGGTCGATGGGGACGGCAAAGGGGAGGTGGCGCGAAGGTCGTTGGCACCTGGCAGGCGTGACTGGGCAAGGCGGGAGGGTCTGCCGGAAACGCGGGAATTGCATAAAACTGAAGCAACAAATCAGAACTGCAATCGGGAGGATTATCGATGATCAAGTCACTCGTCGGTGGCATCGTTGCCGCCACTGCATTCGTAATGTTGAGCTCGTCGGCGATTGCCGCGGGTCCCGAAATCGTCAAGGGTCCGGCTGCCGAGCCTGACTGTTTCGCACCCTGGGCCGCCGACACGCAATTCTTCAAGTTCCCCAAGAAGGCTGGGCCGTACCGCATCGCGCTGGCTAACGGCTATATCGCCAACACCTGGCGCATCCAGATGGTGCAGACCGCAAAGGCCTATGCGGCACAGAAGGACGTTGCCGCGAAACTGAAGGAATTCAAGGTCGTCTCGACCGGTGAGGACGTGCCGGCGCAGATTTCGGCGATCAACAACTTCATCGATTCCGGTTATGACGCGATCGTCGTCAACGCGCAGAACCCGACCGCATTCGGGCCTGTGATCAAGCGCGCCAAGGAAGCCGGCGTCGTGCTGGTTGCCTTCGATAACATTCTCGACACCAAGGACGCCATCAACGTCAATGTCGACCAGAAGGGTCTTGGCGAACTATGGGGCAAATGGTTGATCTCCCATGTGCCGAATGGCGGCAAGATCCTCGAAGTGCGCGGCGTTGCGGGGACCTCGGTCGACACTGATCGCCACAACGGCATCCACGAGGCTCTCGATGCCTCCGGCAAGAAATGGGCCGTCACCGAGGTCGTCGGCAAGTGGGACGACGGCGTCGCGCAAAAAGCTTCGGCCGATGCGATCGCCACTAACGGCCCCTTCGACGGCGTTACCGGGCAGGGCGGCGACACCGGTATCGTGCAGGCGATGATCGATGCCAAGCATCCCTTCGTGCCGTTCGGCGGCGAGACCGAGAACGGCTTCCGCAAATTCTGCGCGGCCCACGCGGCCGACGGGTTGAAATGCTCGTCAGCCGGTACCGGTCCGGCGCAGGTGGCGGTCGCCATCAAGACGGCGATCTCAGCGCTTGAAGGCAATGTCGTCCCGCAGTCGGTCAAGCTGCCGCTTGCCATCGTCGAGGATCCGAACTTCAAGGCAGGTCAGGATTTCTTCCCCGACCAGTCCGACAATTTCTTCGTCGGCAATTCCTTCCCGACCTGCGGCATTAATTTCACCGCGCAGGAAATCATGGGCCAGACCAAGGCGGACCAGTAGCTGCACTCCCGGCGCCGTGAGATCTCCCGCGGCGCCGGTCACTTGACACGCCGATCAAAGCGCCCCGGGGAGGGCCGATGGACAGTGCGGTTCCGCTCTTCCGGATGGAAGGCATATCCAAGCGCTATGGTGGCGTGCGAGCTCTGGAAAAGGCGGAGCTTGTCGTCACATCCGGCAGCATCCACGCCATCCTTGGCGAAAACGGCGCCGGTAAGTCGACGTTGATCAAGGTCATGGCCGGCGTCGTGGCGCCCGATGAGGGCCGCATGACGCTGGATGGCCGGGAGGTGACCTTCCTGTCGCCGGCCGCCGCCAACCAGGCAGGCATCGTCTGCATCTTTCAGGAGCTGTCGCTGGTTCCAGATCTCAGCGTCGCCGACAACATCGTCATTTCCGATCCGCCCAAACGCTTCGGCATGATCGACCGCGGGGCACAGCGACGCATCGCCGAGGAGGCGCTGGCGCGCGCGGGCGCGGGCGACATCCACCCGCTGGCGCTGGTCAAGGATCTGCCGCTGTCGCGCCGGCAGATGGTCGAGATCGCCAAGGCGCTGGCCAGGAAGCCGCGCATTCTCATCCTCGACGAGGCGACCTCGGCGCTGGCGGCGGCGGATGTCTCGAAGATTTTTGGCGTCCTGAAGCGGCTGCGCGCGGAAGGGCTGGCGCTGCTCTACATCTCGCACCGCATGAACGAGATCGCCGAACTTGCCGATCAGTGCACGGTGTTCCGCAATGGCCGCAATGTCGCCAGCTACAAGGCCGGCTCCAAGAGCGACAATGAGGTGGTCGAATTGATGATCGGCCGCGAATACAGTCACATCTTCCCGCCCAAGCCGGCGGCTGTGCCGGCTACAGCCGCACCCAGGCTTGAAGCCCGCAAGCTCTCCTGGACCGACCGGCTGCACAACATCTCGCTGACCGTCCGGGCAGGCGAGGTGGTCGGCCTCGGCGGTCTCGACGGCCAGGGCCAGCGCGAATTGCTGCTTGCCTTCTTCGGCGTCCTGCGCGGCCTTTCCGGCGAGGTGCTGATCGACGGCAAGCCGGTGGCGATCAGCAGTCCCGCGGCGGCCCGCGAGGACCGTATCGGCATGGCGCTCATTCCCGAAGACCGCAAGACCGAAGGACTGATGCTGCCGATGACGGTGCGCGAGAACCTGTCCTTCGCCGCGCTCGACCGGTTGTCCAAAGGTGGCATCATCGACCGCGCCGCCGAGCAGCAGCTGATCGACGACATGGTCGGCCTGCTCGCGATCAAGACGGCGGGTCTCGATATTCCGGTCGGCGCGCTGTCGGGCGGCAACCAGCAGAAGGTGGTCATCGCCAAATGGCTGATGCGCCAGCCGCGCATCATCCTGCTCAACGATCCGACGCGCGGCATCGATGTCGGCACCAAGCAGGAGCTCTATCAGCTGATGCGCAAGCTGGCGGACGCCGGGGCCGCGATCCTGTTCTATTCGACCGACTATGACGAGCTGATCGGCTGCTGCGACCGCGTGCTGGTGCTCTATGACGGCGCGGTCAAGCGCGAACTGGTCGGCGCCGAGATCACCGAGCGGGCGCTGATTGCAAGCGCGCTCAACATCCATGGCGAGGAGAGCCCGGTGGGCCTGGGAGCAAGCGCGTGAAGGATTGGCGCTACTGGCTGGCGGAGCAGCGCGGAACGCTGCTGGCACTCGGCATCTTCATCGTCATGTTCATCATCTACACCTCGAACCATCCGGCCGGCTTCACCGCCAATGTGGTGCAGACGGCGGCGAACAAGGGCGTGCTGCTCGCTTTCGTCGCCATGGCGCAGACGCTGGTGGTGATCACCGCCGGCATCGACCTGTCCGTCGGCATGATCTTTCTCCTGACCAACTGCCTGGCCTCCTGGCTGGTGGTGGGCTCGCCCATGCAGACGACGCTCGGCGTCATCGCCGTGCTGGCAGCCGGTCTTCTGTGCGGCGCCATCAACGGCGCCATCGTCATCTACGGCCGGCTGCAGCCGATCGTCGCCACCATCGCCACCGGGGCCGTCTATTACGGCATCGGCCTTTTGCTGCGGCCCTTCCCGGGCGGCTCGGTCAATGAGGATCTGGCCGATGCGATGACCGGACGCGTCTTCGATGTGGTGCCGGCGAGCCTCGTCGTGCTGTTCGCCATCGTGTTGTTGATCTGGGTGCCGTTCAGCCGCTCGGTGCTTGGCCGCGCTGCCTACGCGGCGGGATCGTCGGAGACGGCGGCCTATATGTCGGGCGTGCCGATCAGGCGCGGCAAGTTCGCCGCCTACACGCTGGCCGGGCTGCTGGCGGCGATCGGCGGGCTGTTCTTGACCTTCTTCACCTATACGGGCGATGCTGCCTATGCCAGCGGCAACGCCTACACGCTGTTTTCGATCGCCGCCGTCGTATTGGGCGGCGTCTCGCTGTTCGGCGGCAAGGGCAGCGCCATCGGCGCCATCTTCGGCGCGCTGGCCTTTCGCACCATTGGCGATCTGTTGTTCGTTTTCGATTTCGATCCGCTCTGGCAGCCGCTGTTCCAGGGCGTTATCCTGCTGATCGCGGTCAGCCTCGGCGCCTTCGCCCTGTTTCGGGTCCGCAACCGGCTGGAGTGGTTCCTGTGAGCGAAACGACGCTTGGCGGCATTGCCGGCCGCATGCCGAAATTCATCCGCCGCGCCGATCCGGCGGTGCTGACCGCGTTCGCCTGCATCGTGCTGTTGCTGTTCCTCGGCAGCCTCTATTCCAGAAGCTTCCTGTCGCCTGAATATCTGCTGCAGCAATTGAAGGTGGCCTCGTTCCTCGGTGTCATCGCCACCGGCATGATGCTGGTCATCCTGCTCGGCCAGATCGACCTGTCGGTGCCATGGTCGGTTGCTGCGGGCGCGATGATGGCCTGCGCGGCGGCGGCCTACGGTCCGCTCGGCGTGGCGCTGGCCATTCCGTTCGGCATCTTGTGCGGCGTGCTGATCGGCATCGTCAACGGCATCGGCGTCGCCTATCTGCGCATTCCCTCGATGATCATCACGCTCGCCACCAACGCCGTCGCGCAAGGGCTGATGGTGGTCTACACCGGCGGCTTCTCGCCCCAGGATTCGGCCACGGGTGCGATGCGCTACCTCGCCACCGGTTTTGCCATTCCGGGCGTTCCCAACGCCGTCATCATCTGGGCGCTGATCGGGGCCGCGATGGTCTTCGCGCTGACCCGCACCGGCTTTGGCCGGACCGTCTACGGCATCGGCAACCGCGAGCGCGCCGCCTATCTCTCCGGCATCGACACAAGGCGTGTGGTGATGATCGCCTTCGCCGTCTCCGGCGGGCTGTCGGCCTTCGGCGGCGTGCTGCTGGCTGGCTATGCCTCGAAGGCGGCGCAGTCGATGGGCGATGCCTATCTCTTGCCGTCGATCGCCGCCGTGGTGCTTGGCGGCACCTCAATCCTGGGCGGGCGCGGTTCCTATCTCGGCACCGTCGCCGGCGTCATCCTGATCACGCTGCTGCAATCCATCCTGTCGGTCATGCAGATGCCGGAGGCGGGGCGGCAGATCATCTATGGCGTCGTCATCGTCGCCATGCTGCTGCTCTACGGCCGCGCGCCGGCAAGCCGCTAGAGCCGGATGATTTCAGGTCGAATCGAGCTGAAATCTGAATCCGCTTCTAAATCAAGGAGATAGGGCATGATGTCGTCCGAAAACCACTTCACACTTTTCGGCATCATGCTCTAGCCGTGGACGAAGAAGGCGCTCCCGGTTCGGTGCCGCCGGCCATCGTGGTGATGGGTGTCGCCGGTTGCGGCAAGTCGGCTGTCGGCATCGCGCTGGCGGCCGCGCTGGATGCCGTCTTCATCGAAGGCGACAGGCTGCATCCGCCGGAGAATGTGGCGCGCATGGCAAGCGGCGAGCCGCTCACCGACCAGTTGCGCGAAGGCTGGCTCAACGCCATCGGCGAGCGCATCGCGACGTCGATCGGCGAAGGACAGGGCGTGGTCGCGGCCTGCTCGGCGCTGAAGCGCAGCTATCGCGAGCGCCTGCGCGGTTATTGTCCCGACCTCGTCTTCCTCTATCTGGAGATCGACCCGGCGACGGCAAGGCAGCGGGTCGCCAGCCGCAAGGGCCATTTCATGCCGGCAAGCCTGGTCGACAGCCAGTTCGCCATCCTTGAGCCGCCGCGCAGCGAAGAGCGGGCGCTGACGAGCGACGCGACGCGTCCCGTAGCCGATGTCGTTGCGGACGCAATGCATCTGCTGGCCAATTCATGAGCCGGCAACCGTCGCCTGGCATGGCATCGCCATGGGCGATCATGGAAACTTACGATGACAAACGCCGCCCAGCCGTCGATCTAAATCTGCGAGGACAGCTCGACCGGAAAATCGTCGTTATCGGCATCGCGCATGGCGGCGAGGCTTCTGTTATCGAGCACCTCGGCAATGGCCTGGCGCACTTCCAGCATCATGTGCCGGACCTGGCAGGTCGCCTCGTCGCAATCCTCGCAGCGCTGGTACTGCGTGCGGCTGGCGCAGGGTATCGGCGCCAGCGGGCCGTCGAGCACGCGTACGACATGGCCGATCTTGATATCGGAGGCCGGGCGGGCGAGGCGATAGCCGCCTTCCTTGCCCTTGCGGCTCTGGACGAAGCCGGCATTGCGCAACTCGCCCAGGATGGCGTCGAGGAATTTCTTCGGGATGTTGTTGGCGACCGCGATGTCGTTGACGAAGGCCAATTGGCCAACCGGCAAGCCGGAAAGATGCACGAGGGCCTTGAGGCCGTATTTGCCTTTTTTTGTCAGCATGCCCGAGTCAACCCGTTGAAGCCCCAACCACACCGCATCTGGCGGCTGTTTGTGTGCAAATAATGACGGTTTCGCCGCGCGATGATATTTCGCGAAAACAACGCGCCGAATGGCACGTTAGGCACAAACGCGTTGATTCTTTGTAACGTTTTGCCGGGATGGCGCCGTATTCGTCCTGGCGGATGGCAAGACGAAGAAGGCCGGCTCATTGCCGGCTTCCTCATCTACTCAATCGATGCTGAAACCGTCAGCGGCTGCCATAGGCCTGGTCGAGCAGGCCGCCGGCGGCGAAATGCTCTTTCTGGATATTGTCCCAGCCGCCGAAGACGTCTTCCACAGTCAGCAGGCGTACCTGTGGGAAATCGGCCTTGTATTTGGCGGCGACGGCCGCATCACGCACCCGGTTGCCGTTCTGGGCGAGGATGTCCTGGCCCTGCGGCGTGTAGAGGAAATCGAGATAGGTCTTGGCCAGATCGCGCGTGTCGTGCTGATCGGCGACCTTGTCGACGATCGCCACCGGGAATTCGGCGAGCAGGCTGACCGAGGGCGTGACCTGCTCGAACCTGTCGTCGCCATACTCCTTGCGGATGCCGCGCGTCTCGGATTCGAAGGTGATCAGCACGTCGCCGATCTCGCGCTGCACGAAGGTGGTGGTCGCGGCGCGGCCACCCGTGTCGAAGATCGGCACGTTGCTGAACAGCTTGGTGATGAACTCCTTCACCTTGGCATCGTCGCCCTTGAAGGCTTCCTTGGCGTAGGCAGTGGCCGCCAGATAGGTGTAGCGCGCATTGCCGGAGGTCTTCGGGTTGGGGAAGATCACCTGCACGTCGTCGCGCACCAGATCGTTCCAGTCCTTGATGTGCTTGGGATTGCCGGCGCGCACAAGGAACGAAGGCAGCGAATAGAAGGGCGAGGCATTATCGGGAAAGTCCTTCTGCCAGTCGGCGGAGACGAGCCCTTTCTTGACCAGGAAATCGACATCGGTGACCTGGTTGAAGGTGACGACATCGGCGCCAAGGCCCTCGGCGATGGCGCGCGCCTGCGCCGAGGTGCCGGCATGCGACTGGTCGACGGTCACACCCGGATGCCCGGCGACGAAGGCCTTGTTGACCTGGACGAACAGTTCGCGGCCGACGTCATAGGAGGCGTTGAGCAACTTGTCGGCCGACCAGGCTTGGGAGGATGCGAGGATAAGGCCGGCTGCGGCGGCAACGCCGAGGAAAAACCGCTTCATGAAAGGGCTCCGGATGCAATGCGTTATGGCTCGACCATAGCCGTGACGCACGGGGCGGGGCGAGGCATCGAGGCGAGGGCCTGGGGCTCGTTGCTAGAAAAACTGTTGCCCCAGCAGGTGGATCGTAGGATTTTCTTTCAAGTGGGTCATGCTGTAGCAGATGAAAGATTAGGTCACGGCCATCGGGCGAGACGTCCCTTTGGCGTACCAAAGTCGCCGTGGTCCTAGTACTACAGTTGCAATTATTAGCAAATCATGATTCTTCTCAAGCGTTTAGGACAGCTTGAGGAGAGCTTTGGGGATGTCTGTTTCTGACTGGGCTGGATCCGGGATTGGTTGGG